>CAYXOT010000147.1:0-2503 GCA_964466985.1 uncultured archaeon | reverse complement strand
ACCATCAGAAAACTTAGCATCTCCTTTAAGCTGATAGGTGCCGGGCACTGTGTAAAATTCGGAGATGGCGATTCCAGTGACGGAAGCTCCCGCAGAACCAGTCTGTTCGGCGCTGACCGCGTTCCCTTCTTGCTTGAGCACAACGATGCCGTTTGGATCGGTTAATCCAAACGTAAATTGTATATCCCGACTTTGACACTTGGGAGCGAATTTTGACTGCTTGCTCGTCGGAGACCCCTTGGAAAAACCCTAAAACGTGGGTACACATACATAAATTTTAATCTTTTTAACGGATAGAAGTGGTTGAGTAGTCTAAATTATTTAATTTAATTCATTGATATAAGTGATAGAAACATACCGTAAAAATAATTTTAATTGATATTTGACAAATGAGAACAATATTAGGTACACTTACGTTATGCACATTCGTACCGTTCGTAATAGTAAAGGGCAAGCCTATTATCAATTAGTCGAATCCTTCCGTCAGAATGGCCAAGTCAAAAAACGTATTCTCCTCTCCCTTGGGAAAGTCGAAGACCATAAAATCGATGAGTTGTCCCAAGTGATTGCGCGACATAGAAAACAACTCACTGCTATCGACAGAGCCGGATCCATTGATGTCAAAGAAACTTTTATCTTGGGACCTCTTTTATTGGTTGAAGGATTGTTTAAAAAATTAGGGATCAACACCCTCTTAGAAGAAATCCAACAACAACACCCCAAACTTGCTTTTAATTTAAAGGCCCACATCTTCAGTCTAGTTGCCTCCCGCTTTATTCGTCCCAGTTCAAAACTAAAAGTTTATGATTCTATGCTGGATCGGCTCTACCCTAGAATGATCCAGAAAGAGATCCAACTTCACACGATTTATCGCAGTGTCAGTCTTCTGGCTAAGCATAAAGATTGGATCGAACAGAGTCTTTATCGTTATGAGCGAGACTTATTCAACATGGAGTTGGACGTGGTGCTTTATGACTTAACGACTTTAAGATTTGAAAGCGTTCGCACTGACTTAGGAAAATTAAGGCAGTTCGGTTATTCTAAAGAGATGCGTTCGGATTGTACTCAAGTGGTGCTGGGTCTGTTGGTGGATACCGATGGAATTCCCCTGGGATTTGAAGTTTATCCCGGAAATACCTTTGAGGGTAAAACACTCAACGATATCCTTCAGAAGATGAGAAAGAAGTTTCATGTAAGACGCTTCATCTTTGTAGCTGACCGGGGACTATTCTCGGAGAAAAATATAAACTGCCTGAAAGAGGAAGGTGGAGAATTTATTGTTGGGATGCGGCTAGGAGTTTTTAAGCAACGTCACGAAGAATTTTATGATCTAAGTCGATTTCGGTCTATCCACGATTCTCTGTACGTTTATGAGACAGAACACAATGGGGATCGCGCGATTGTAAGCTGGTCCCGTGTTCGTTATGAAAGAGATCAAAAAACCCGAGCCGATATCATTAAAAAAATCCTCAAGAAACTCCGGAACCCAAAAACTAAAACAGAATCGTTCATCTCCCACAAAGGATGGAAGCATTTCATCCGTTTTGATGGGCAGAGCCATCCAGTGTTAGATGAAGAAGCAATCCACGAGGATGAGAAAAAAGATGGATTCTTTGGGATTCTTACTAACGTTAAGGATCTATCGGCAGAAGAGGTGGTCATGCAATACAAAGATCTTTGGAAGATTGAAGATGCTTTTGGTGAGATCAAAGGACATACTTTAAGAGCAAGACCAGCATTCCACTGGACTGATGAGCGTATCGTTGGTCACCTATGTTTATGTTTTCTATCTTATTTTTGTGAAGCTCATTTAACAAAACTCCTCCGCCAGAAAGGGATGACTCTAACCAGCCATTCCATCGAAGAAGAAATTGTTAAAAAACGTCCATTGACGGTGGCGGAAGCGATGAAGGAACTCTGCGAAGTTCGGGCAGTCCCCGTGCAATTTGGAAATGAGAACACCATCTGGGTTCGCACGGATATCAACGGAAACGCGGCAAAACTGTTTAGCGCGGCTGGAATAAAACAACCTTCAAAAATACTCAGCTATGAAGGAAAATGTAGTGCCACAACTCCGTCCAAACTATGTCTCCCCGTCGGAGACCGCTAACTCAAGTGTCAAAGTCGGGAAATACTCCGCTAACCCTTCCTGCGCCTCGTGCATCGTCTCATATCCCTTGATATAGACATTCTGGTACTTCACACTGCGCCACAACCGCTCTATGAAGATATTGTCCAGCGCTCGACCACAACCATCCATGCTGATGGATATTTGCTTGGCCTTCAAACGACTGATGAATTCTTCGCTCGTAAACTTACTGCCCTGATCGCTGTTAAAGATCTCGGGGTTTCCGTACAACTGTAGCACCTCGTCTAATGCTTCACAGCAAAAACTGCTGTCCATCGTATTGCTCAGTCGCCAGCTCAATACGCTCCGGCTATGCCAATCCATGATCGCCACCAGATACGCCAAACCATGCTTCAGCCGAATATAGGTAATGTC
>CAYXOT010000146.1:0-2511 GCA_964466985.1 uncultured archaeon | reverse complement strand
CCAGTGTCAACATCGACTACCAATGGTATGGAAATTGCTCTTACAATCTTCCTTGCCTGCTCAACAGTCTCTCCAGCATTTAGAAATCCATAGTCAGGCATGCCAAGTATGCCAGCAGATACGCTGTAGCCTGATTGAAAGACAACTTCGAAACCCATCTGCTCAGCAATTCTAGCACTCAACGCATCGTAAACTCCTGGCATGACTATGATCTTGTTCTTGTCCTGCAGTTTCTTGAGTAACGATTGCATGCATTCATTGGCTGTGAAGAAATTATTTAACTTTCACTAATTTTTGAGATAAAATTCCTGATAAAATCTGGCTCAGTTTATATCAGATCGAGGCTAAGTGTGGGTCCATCATAACTGTAGAGATAAGAAAAGCTGCCAAGAAATTGCACTTTGTTTTGGTATTGGTGCACATCTAGCCTCATCATGTAAGTTAGGCGAGCCAAATGAAGAACAGTGGATTTTTTGGTCGTAAATCTCTGTTTGATCTAACTTAGCAGATAGAACAAGGAGATAGTTTTGTTTATTTAGTCCATTCTGATTATGATTGGATATGCTCGAAGTAAAATATCTAGGAAAGAGGAAGACGAAAGCAATATGAGCACTAGAGTTTATCCGATGCTAACAAATTACAAGTAATAAACTAGAAATAAAATAAATATCAAATTCTGAATAAAACGATAATATAAATTACTTGATGCAAGTCACTTAAATATAAGAAATTCACTTATTATACAAGGGGCTGGTCTGTAATAGTATGGGAATTTATGATACCTTTAAACAGTGCGTATTGAACATCAGAAAGAAGGTTGAAGAGTTTAAGGATAATCACAAGATGGCAAGCGAAGCGGTATCTGTAATCATGGATGAATTACCATTCCCACTTGGAACATTTGGCAGGATAATTTGGAATGGCCTCGAAAAAGAAGACAATGCGAGTGAAAAGATGCTTCAGATATTAGAAAAAATTGAAAAAACTGACGAAGTGACATTTATGCGTATAATCGGTGACATTTCTAAATTAATTGAAAAAAGTGAGAAGGTGAAAGATCATATACTAGAAATCGGAGAGCAAATTAGAACTTCAAATCAATCAATAGTCAAGATATTAGATTCGAAGCTGGATGAAATTTTGCTTCTTTCTAAAAAAATAGAGCAAACAACCCAGCAAACTTATGAGTTGGTGCGATATGGCCCAAACCTAGAGACAGTTTCCTACACTCTGCTGGAGGTTAACCAAGGAAATCCCAACGATACACTTCAGAAAATTGCTGCAGCTATTAACTTTCAGTTAAGTGAAGATCTTCCTTTCGTTCCTTTCAAAGGTTTCGATAACACAAAGAAAAAAGATAGATTGTTTCTTTATGGGCTAAAGGGATGCGGAACATCAAGAGTTATGATTGAGCTTATTAAAGAAAAAATCAAAAATTTTAAAAACATCTATATAATTAATCCACAGCTTAAAGAAGAAGAAAAGAGGATAAAAATTCGTGAATTGGTGGAGAAAGTTAATGAAAAAGATGCCATAATATGGGATAATTTTCCAGAAGGCTTGCTTGACGAATGGACTCTGGAACTTGTACGTGATGCACTTGCCAAGCTTAGTATGGACAAGGTTAGAAATCTGTTTGTTGCTCTCAACCCAGAATTATATGAAAAATATAGAACCGTTCCTAGTGAATTCTTGAGATTACAAGCCTATGAAATTGCTTATGACGAAGAAACAATCAAGAATGTTGTCAAGTCATATGGAAAAGTTATTCCACAATATAAGGAACTGTATGATAAATTCATAGAAAAAGATGTGGATAAAATATCAGAAATCCTGTGGGAAAAACAACCCACACCGTATACAGTATTTCTTTACTATAAAGAATTAAAGAATAAAATTGAAGAATCTGTGAACGGATCCTTAGATGCTGTTAAAGAAGCTGAAGACTTACCCCTTCCCACAGAATACTTCAAAAATCAATTCGAAATTATTCGTAATGAACGACCTAGGGAAGCTGAATTCCTATATACGTTAAAATTAAGTTATGAATTAGGATTAAAAAGAGACATAAGTAACATCAACAAATTGCAAGAGAAAATTTTCAAGAGCATTTATGATGTGCCAGAAGAAAAACTAAGTAGTTGGGTCTACATATCTCCATACAATGACTTTGTCATGCGCAACATGGCTAGAGATGCTATAAAATTTGACTCGATAAAATGGAAAATAATGAGTTATCTAACGAGGAACTTTTTCGAGGTAATTCCTAATGAAGAAAATGCAATTTATTCATTCGGAATATTTTTTGGTAAAAATATTCAATCCATACCACGCGATAGCTCGCATCCATTTTTGCCTGATGATATTTATGATTATATGAAAAACAAAAAACGTTTCGAGGAAGGTCTAGCCCAAGGCATTGGCGAAACTTTTCATTTTATAGACAATAAAGAGCTTCAGCAAGAGTTATTGAGGAGAGCAGAAGAGGACACCATATTTGCTCGCAGGTTA
>CAYXOT010000145.1:0-2514 GCA_964466985.1 uncultured archaeon | reverse complement strand
CACCGCATATCCAAATCTCAAAATCTGCATGCCAGTGTACCAGTCCTTTGCTCCAAGATGTCAATGACATGTACACAGTATTCCCGACAAGATACCCTGTAGAAGCTATAGTTAAGACCACAATTATACCAAAAATTATTCCTTTTTGGTTTTCACCTAATGTGTCTTTATAGGTTAATAACATTATTGTGCAAGCTAAAATACCGACTATTGACAAAGCAATTACAGTAGTTGTATCAACTTGGTGGAAGAGGCTTTCAGTTATAGCCTCATGTACTTCTTCCTCATGTGCATATGCAACTGAAGTAAGCAATGATAACAGAACTATTCCCAGAGAAATTCTAACAAAATTCGCAAACATTTGATTTTTTCTTCTTGCCATGTTTCTGATAATGTTCTATGCATTTCTTACAGCAAAAAGGTTTTTTATGGAAATGGACAGCTTTAGGATGGTGCAATACTTTACTGCATTGGAAGCATTTTTCAAGCTTACTCACACCTTTCATATAAACTATTTAATGCTTTAAGTAAATAAAATTTCAAGTGAGTCTATGGATCCGTACAAAACTTTATCCTACGCCTATCTCACAGAAAAGGCTGTGGGGCTGGTGGAGAAAGAAAACAAGATAGTGTTTATTGTAGACAGGAGGGCTGGCAAGAAGCAGATTAAGGAAGCTATAGAAAAGGTTTTTGATGTAAAGGTTGCCAAGGTCAATACCCAGATAAACGGGGGGGAGAAGAAGGCTTATGTCAAGTTGAAGCCGGAGTCGAAAGCGATAGATGTTGCCGTCAAATTGGGGCTGACTGTATAGAGTGATTTCATGGGAAAAACATTAATCGTTCAAGCACGCGGTAGAGGCGGACCAAGATACAGAACACCTTCACACAGATTTTTGGGCAGGGTGCAATATTTTCCCTTCGGCAGTTTTACCGCGAAAGTCGTTGACATCATGAACGACCCGGGACATTATGCTCCTGTGATGCTTGTCAAGGATCAGAACGGCAGGGAAGTGCTTCACATAGCTCCAGAGGGCATACAGGCAGGCGATTTCATTCATTACGGTCAATATTCCGGTACAGGAAGTGTTGTTGAAGTGTCAAAAATTCCGGTAGGTGCAAGGATATCCTGCATCGAAACTTATCCCGGTTCCGGCCCTAAATTATGCAGAAGTTCCGGCAGTTTTGCGATAGTCATGGGAGCAATCGGCGGCAAAGTTAATATACAGTTCACTACAGGAAGAGGCAAGGCGGTCGACGGCAAATGCAGAGCCATGATTGGCATACCGGCCGGCGGAGGAAGACTGGAGAAGCCGTGGGTGAAAGCTGGGAAAAGATCGCATGCCATGATGGCGCGCGGAAAGCTATACCCTAGAACAGTAGGCGTGGCTATGAATCCCGTCGATCATCCTTACGGCGGAAAGAAGAAGGGCGCCAAGTTCAAGACCATATCAAGACACGCCCCGCCTGGGAGAAAGATAGGCAGCATAGCCGCCCGAAGGACAGGAAAAAGAAAATAAATCAAACAAATTCATTTTAGAGCTGCGCAAAACAGTCCTCTTACCTTAAGAAGAGATACCATATCGCAGCGACTACTAACGCAGCTATTATTAATGTCGTGGGCGATAGAAGTTTCATGCCTTTTAACATCTATATAATTTGTGAAAGCCGGCTTATAAAGACACCTATGCAAAATTTTTAAATAGGCAACAAACATAAATGATACAGATACTATGGCGAAAGAATTCAGCTTGAGGGGAAAGAATTCCGAGGAACTGAAGAGCATTTCTATTGAAGAGTTTGCGCGCTTGCTGACGTCGCGGGAAAGGAGAAGCCTGAAGCGGGGGATGACCGACCAGCAGAAGAAACTTCTTGAAAAAATCAGGAAAAACCCTGCAAAATTCCACAAGACCCACATAAGGAACATGATAATTTTGCCTGAAATGATTGGCAAAAAATTCGGTGTCTACAAGGGTGGCGCGGCCGGAGGAGACAAGTCCAGCAAATGGGTGACGCTTGACGTCACGCCCCACATGCTCGGGTTCAGATTAGGCGATTTTGCGATTCCTGTAAAGCGTGTGCAGCATTCGGCGCCCGGTATAGGTGCGTCCAAATCTACAAAGCACGCATCCATGAAGACGACATAAGTGATATGATGAAAATCGCAACCGCTAAATCAATAAACGCCGTGATATCTTTCAAAACTTCGATGGAATTGGCGAAAGAGATCAAAGGCAAAAAAGTCAGTAGCGCGAAGAAGCTGTTGGAAGGATTGCTCGATCAGAAGAGGGATGTCGACGGACAATACCACACAAAAACCGCAAAGAAATTGTTGGAGATCGTGAAATCGGCTGAAGCAAACGCGAAGAACAAGGATATGAACGTTGATAGGTTGTTCGTCAGAAACGCAAGGGCAGACAAGGCTGAAAGAAGAAACCTTGCGAAGAGCAGGACGCCCCACAGAGGCAGGAAAGGAAAGTCAGCAAGCATAGAGGTTATTGTGGAGGAAAGATAATG
>CAYXOT010000144.1:0-2517 GCA_964466985.1 uncultured archaeon | reverse complement strand
GGCTGTTGATATTATGTTGCCCCCAATACCCACAAGAATAAGCGCCACTGCCCCGTAAAGGAAACTTTCTGTTTCCTTCCCTGTGACATTTAGGAAGCCCACTATGATACCCAAAACCACCAAAGCAGCTATGCCGAGGCTTCCCACATTCACGAAGCCTGCGATTACTGATATTATCAGGCCCACTATGAATGCCCATCTTCCTGCCTTTTCTAGGCTCATAGATATATATTTATAACGCATATTTAAAGTTTGGTAATACGGGCTGGTGGTCTACCGGCTAATTGGCCGACTTTGGACAATTGTCAAGGTCGGCAGTCTGAAGATGACGCCTGCCTCACACGCAGGAGACAGCAGGTTCAATTCGCAGGGTAGAGGAGCTAACACTTCCTCACCCCTACCGAACTACCCAGATTATAGCGTGAAAATCCTGCCCGGCCCAATATGATAAGGATTGTCCTTGGCGATATAACAAAGGTAAAATGCAATGCAATTGTGAATCCTGCCAACTCCGGCTGCAGCATGGGCGGCGGCGTGGCTTATGCAATAAAGAGGAGAGGCGGAGACATCATAGAGCAAGAGGCAATGAAAAAAGCTCCCGTAAAAGTGGGAACAGCAATTCAAACAAAGGCAGGCAAACTGCCCTGCAGATATGTAATCCATTCCCCGACGATGGAAAATCCTGCGGAGAAGGCAAACGCAGACAATGTAAGGAAAGCCACAAGGGCTGCGCTTATTCTTGCAAAAAAACTCCGGCTGCAGTCAATAGCATTTCCCGGAATGGGGACAGGGACCGGAGGCATGAATTATATGGAGGCCGCCAAATCGATGGCAGAAGCGATAGGGAAATTTAAGTTTAATGATATTATTCTTGTGGCCAGAAACATAGAAATGATGAATGCTTTTGAAGCCGCTATAAATGTATAAAAACAGCAAGCATATATTGTTTATGGGTTCGTGGTCTAGTGGCAAGCTTAATGCCCGGAATGACGCTCGCTTGACGGCACCCCCTTGGAATAGCCGCACCCAAAATATAATATTGTGTCAGATTGCGAGAGATTGCAGGTTCAATAGACTGACGGCTTTAAACAGCATAAACAAGCCGTCTTTGCTGTAAATCCTGCCGGACCCACACACAAAACCGGCTATGGATATGATACAAGCCGGCAAACAATTGCTCCCGTCGTCTAGTCCGGTCAAAGCAGTTTGACTGCCTTATCATAAGGCACCAGCTCGTTGCGACTTCGGATCCGGGGTTTTCGTGCTCTGCATGAAAATATTGAGGCCCGCAAGGCCTGTGAGCGAAAACACCCCGTGACGCGAGTTCAAATGCACTTTCTTAAAAAGAAAGCGCCCAAGAAAGTCTGAAATTCTCGCCGGGAGCATTAGAGAAAGATCCGCATAGTTGGATTTTGCCAAGTGCGGAAATTGAATATGCGGAGGTTCCCGAGACAGGCTTTTTTCAAGATGCACTGAGAACCTGCGTTCGCAGGCACGCCTGCACTTTCAGGGCCGACTTTAAGCAATTGAACCAAGTCGGCATGCTGGAGTGCAGTGCGAAAAGCCTGTAGGCAAAAAGGAGTCTAAGGACTTCCAAAGAGAAAAGTCTGCGGGAGCGGTCAAAGGGGCAGGGCTACGAAACAATTTATATACTTAAATCAAATATATAAAGATGAACCGAAACGAAATTATTGATTTATTAAATAGAACAAAAAATGTTAGAATAGTTAAGATAGAAACAAATAAGATAGTGGTAGATATAATAAAAGGTTCAAATAAAAGATTTTCAATACCTTGTAAATTATCTAATGATTTGGCTTATTTAGTTGCTGCCATTATATGTGACGGTCATATAAGAAAAGACAAATATAGAATAATGTTTGAAATTACAAACAAGAAAATATTTGATAATTTTTCGCAAAAAATATGTAATGTTTTTGATATAAAACCTAAATATAAATTAATTATAGATAAAAGAAAAGACAGAAAACCACGTTATAGAATTGATATTAATGGCAAACCTATAATAGTTTTTCTTAATTATTTTTTTGATATACCAAGAGGTAAAAAATCTAATAGTGTAAAAGTGCCTTCTTTAATTAATAAGTCTACTAAAAAAATAAAAAAAGCATTCATACAAGGAGTTTTTGATACGGACGGTGGTAAAAGACATAGAGGATGGGGGTTGTCTTCAAAATCAATAATGTTTCGGGATGGTATATTTTGCATGTTATCTGAATTTGGATTTGACGTCCGTAAGGATGAATGGATAAATAAAAAATATAATTTAAAATATTATGGACTATACTTTAAAAATAGTCGCGGAGGTTCCCGAGCGGTCAAAGGGGCAGGATTGCTTTTTTCTTGAAAACATTGCTATGCTTAGGACCCTGTGGTTTAGTACCTTCGTAGGTTCGAACACATTTGCGACCTGCACGCTAGTGAACAGTCGCATTTGCAGGAATTCCTACCCCTGTCTCTTATACACATCTGACGCTGCCGACGATCTTACGCGTG
>CAYXOT010000143.1:0-2521 GCA_964466985.1 uncultured archaeon | reverse complement strand
TGGGTTGCCTCATTTTTCGAGGAAAAAGGCGACTTCGGAAAGTTGCAAACGTTATACGACATATTACTCGGCACCGACATGAAATGACGTTGAAAATCTACGAGGAAAAATTGGGCGCCTTAACCACTAAATTGTAACTATTATAGAAAGACGAAAGATTTATAAAGAAGCCTCTTTTTGAGACATTAATACGATGGCAACACCAAGAAAACTATCACAAGAACAGGAACGCGAAGTTGCACTGGCTTACCTTTGTGGCGTTGGTACAGATAAAATCCAGGAGAAATATAGCGTATCTGACGCAACTACAAGAAGTAGCATTATAGGAAAGCGCTCTCGTGAATGGAACGATCCTTTAGTGGAATTTTATAGAGAAACCAATCCACAGAATAAAGATAGGAATGCCGCTCACTTATATCTTGCTTTCACAGACGTACCACAGTTACCACGTGGAGAACTTGTTGATTTACAAAAAGATCAATCCGTTCGCGATATTGTTGAAGAATCTTTATATCGTCCGGGAATAGATCAAATTGTTAAATGGACTGCTTTGGATCATTACGTATCCCCTAAAGCATCTCTTGGCTGGGCAACTATAAAGCTTGGCGAAGTAGAACTTGGAAGAGGCAATCCTTACGAAGCGTTACTACACGTTATTGTTGGAAGCATAGATGAAGAACAAATCGTAAGAACTGCTCTCACAAAACGATTGCATGAAGAATACCAAAATGGTGGCCCTTACTCTTTACAAAACGTTTTTCCCAAAGTTGCTTATGATATTGTTTTGAAAATAAAAGAGGGTGGATTAGGAATAACACCCACTAAGAAAAAAATTATTGAAGAAGTATTACTAACTTTAACTGATAGAGAACGGCAAATTTTAGGAATGCGATTTGGCCTGGATGGTTGCGATGGCCCTAAAGATATAGATCAAATTGGACAATCGATGGAAGTCACCAGAGAACGTATTAGGCAAATTGAAGCAAAAGCGATCAGAAAATTACGACATCCTGCTAGGGTAAAGAAAGTACAATATATGACTGGTTTATTCACAGAACAGGATGCTCAAGCTCATTTAGATGCTATGAAAGTCGAAGCAGAACGTGATAAATGGAAACATGAATTGTATTCAGAAATTGAACAAGAAGTTCTTGGACATATTGCAAGAGACCATTCTTTAAAGAGACGGGTGGATGAAGAAGCAACAAGACTTTATCAGGACAGATTAAATCATTCTGTAGAAGAGCTAGAACTGTCTATTAGAACTGCTAATTGCTTGTCCAATCAGGGAATTAAAACTATTGGTGACCTTGCCAAATGGACTGAAGTCGATTTGCTAAGAACAAAAAATTTTGGTCGAAAATCCCTTATGGAACTTAAGCAGGTCTTAGAACCATACAATATTAAACTGGCACGAGGAGAATAATTACTTTTCTCTAATTATCTTTTCCACCTTATTCACAAAATCAATCGCTTTCTCTCCCAGATTTTCTGCTAAACCACGTTCATATTCCACAGAAATCGAATACGTCGCATCTTCTCGATAATTCTTCAGCTCTACAAATTCCCTAATATCTTCTTCGGCCATAATTGTTTTTACCACAGTTTTCAAATCTTCTTCAGAAAGATGTTGCGGATAAAAGAACTTAATCAAAATGGAAATAGTCGCAATATGGCTCTTTGTTTTGTAGCCTTTCAAAGCACATAATGCCAAGCCTGCCTGATAAACGGCATAATAATAACCCACGATCGACCATTCGTAAAAGTCCTTTAAATCATCAAGAACATTTCTGGAAAACCGTAAATTTCTCTTGGCTTTGTTCAAATGGCCTTCTACCTCAATTTGGGTAGCTCCTTCTCTGATGGTCTTCCTTTTCAAGTAATTCTTAAACTCTTTTTCGAGAGCATTCCTATTCTGTACCCAAATTTCCCACTTTTGTTTTTTCATTTGAAAATCACCTCATAATAAAGTTGATTACCAAAAACAGGATAGCCCGAGGTTACAGCATCCTGTAACGCATAATTCTGTTTATTTTCCTTCTCTTTTAAAAATTCATCTAGTTTCATAACAATACAATTAACTTTTAATCCTATTTCAGCAAAAATGTTCTTTTTTATTTCATCTATTTTCGTATTCAAATCTTTTCCCAAAACGTCAAAAACAATAATGATATCTATGTCACTTTTATTAGTATAATTTCCTTTAGCGGTTGAACCAAACAAGAGAGCAAAATAGGGCAGTTTTATATTTTTAACTTCTTCTACAAACATTTTTACTGCTTTTCCACGCTTGTATTCTAACAGTTCTAGTCTTTCTAAATCAAAATAGGAGAAAAATACTTTCACCAGAGCGCTTTCCAAATTAACCTCATAAATCTTTAAATTTCCCTCACTCCGAGAACTTAACATCTTTCTCTTCTCTAAAGAACTAAGATACTTTAACAGCGTGTGCTCCGACAACCTAACAGCTTTCTTAACCTGCCGAACATGACCTCTCCGATGCTCATAGAAGTACCTAAGC
>CAYXOT010000142.1:0-2531 GCA_964466985.1 uncultured archaeon | reverse complement strand
TATAAGAGGTGATTCTTGGTTTGTTATTAAAAAGGATGGTTCTTTGGAAGTGAGAAACTCGATGATAGGCGGCAATCCGTATGTTCATAATCAACTTTTACAGAGGTATAACCCCAAACCCAGTTAAGTATATAAATCTTCAAAATCTACATAACTAGACGTAAACAGGTGTCAAAGTGGATGAAAAAGATATCAGTTCTGTATTGAGACTAGTAAGACCGAATATAAGAGAAATGACCCCATATGAGGGAGGTATGCAAATAACTGATTATGAAGAGTGGAAAAAATTAAATCAAAATGAATTTCCGTATCCTCCTGCACCCAAAGTATTGAAAGTTCTAGATTACGTTAAAAACCACCCTCATCTTCTACACAGGTATCCTCCTGGTGATCATAAAGAGCTGAAGGAGGGATTAGCTTCGTATCTTAGAGTACAACCAGAACAGATTAGTTTTGGCAATGGCTCCGACGAAGTTTTGCAGAACATAGGCTTGGTATTTTTAGATAAGGGAGACAAATACGCTTATGGCCGACCGGATTATTCAATGTGGCCCAACTATCAAAAACTTACGGGCTCTTCACCGGTAATAATAGAATTACCTGACGGCTATACACTACCGATAGACGAATTGGTAAAAGCAGAACCTAAACTTGCAACGTTTTCGGTCCCAAATACTCCGAGTGGAGCGGCTACACCTGTTGAAGACTTGAATAGATTAGTTTCGGAACTTGATGGCATATTTGTTGCTGACGAAGCTTACGCAGATTTTGCAGAAGAAAACGCTTTAGAATTAGTGAGAAATGGCAGACATCCTAATCTAATACTTACTAGGACATTTTCTAAAGCTTTCGGACTTGCTGGACAAAGGTTGGGATATGCCTTAGGTCATCCTGATGTTATCTCACGACTCGAGGCTGTCAGGTTGCCTTACAACATAACGACCGTAACTTATCTTATGGGATTGGCCGCACTTGAGCCAGAATCCATTGAACACACAAGAAAATTGGTGGGAGAAATTAAAGGAGAACGAGTTAAATTAACTCAAGACTTGACTGAACTTGGATTTTATGTAAGACCTTCACACGCTAACTTTGTCTTAGCAAGGAGTAAGTCACCGGATGTAGCAAAAATGCTATACAACCGATTAGTTGAAAATAAAGTCCTTGTCAGATATTTTGATTCTGGCAGGCTATCGGATTGTTTAAGAATAACAATTGGGACGCCGGAAGAAAATAAAGGACTTGTTGCGAAAATGGGAGAACTACTTGCTTGATAAGTTTTGATAACTGCTCAGTTCGTTTCTCAATTTTTGTTTCATATCCATTATATCTTTAAATTGAATTATTGTTGTTGGTGTTAATCCTTTCAATCCAGCATGAACTAAACTGGTTTTTTCGTTTTCATTTTGAATTATAATGGATTTCTTTTTAAGTGCGACGGCCATGCCTAGCTCAACATTAGGCCCTCTGCTATATTCAGGATAGGTGACGAACAAATCACACTTTTTTATTTCATCCGACACCTGCCGCATGACGATTTCCGGTTCAATATAAATCTTACCCCATTCGTGGATGTCTCGGTGGGGAAGAAAAGTAGAAAACCCAAACTCTCTTACAACACTTTCAATAGTATCCAAAAAATTCATGAAAGATTGTTCTTTTATTTCACCGTATACATGCTCTTTACCCTTGATAACAGATTTTTCTGTGAATGGTGCAGTTATGTATGCATTAGGTATTGTTACCACCTTCTATCGAATCCAGAAAATTAATGTATGAAATGTCTTTTATCTCACCATGATGGGGATTACTTTGTGTAACTGACTTGCTTGTATATGGTGCATCTATGTATGCCTTCATTGACTCACATTTGGTTGTTTTAGCTCACGGATTACAGGTATATAACTAAAATTATTGCTATTTGTTAGATCTGCATATAATCTTTGCAAATTCTCAGAAGCTTTAGGTTCAGGTATCTTAACTCTAGAATATAGCCAACCATTTTCTGTTGCGAATGTATATCCTATACGAGGATCCTCAGTTAGGGGCGGTTTAATGTTATCTAACGCGGATCGCAAGTATCTGACTTTTGCCCATTGTATGCTGCCTCCTAAGCTTGTGTATCTATCTTCTGTTTTCAGTCTGCCGTCAAAGTTGTCACCATTCTGAGGAACTGGTATTCTATGAGGTGTTATTCTGTTCGCAATGTGATTGTATAATGTTAATGCGCCTTCACTAATCCCATCTTGATAATCAAAAACCGCTAGTAAGTTATTGGGTGTAATTATAGTATCTAATATTAGACAACTAGGATCTTGTTGTAAGAAATTTGCAGTACGGTCGAAGTCCTGAAGTACTGGACTAAACTCGATTATATAAAGACCGTTTTTTAATAGTCTTTCTGACATTATCCCACCGATTCAGGTATGCCTATTCGATGTATAACTTGTCTGCGTCTTGTTACATATGGTAAAGGTACATCCTCTCGAATTAATCCCATGTTAGCAATTTTTGTATCCACATCGCCAATT
>CAYXOT010000141.1:0-2533 GCA_964466985.1 uncultured archaeon | reverse complement strand
TTTTAACATAGCAACAAACTGTTTTTGACACATAGTAAAGGAGTGGTATTAATGAATTTAAAAACAAGATCTTTGTTGGTTTTGATTGTTATTTCTACATTCTTATTGAGTAGTTGTGAGGTTTATAGAACCTTATATGGAACTGGTCCTGAAAAGCCAGAGGGTAAAGTCGAAGAAGGTCGTGCGGAATCAACTCAAGTTATAAGGGTAGAGGGAGATCAAGCGAAAGATCCAACAATTCTTTCAAAAACTGTATATGCAACTGCTAATCCAACCGAGCACGACCCATTCAAAGTTGGAGATAAGCCTTTAGGACCTTTTGAAAAAGGAAAATCCCTTGGGTTTAGTCTAGGTCAATGGTTGGCTGCAACAGGCAATGGAACCTATAGTGTTGATGGCGATAAGGCAAGGTTTAGACTTTCCTTTACGAGTTTAGTGCCTAATGGCGTTTATACACTATGGTGCTCGCGAATCACTTTTCCACCAAATCCTAAAATCGTCGATAGGCCATGTGGTGATGAAGACGGTTCAGAAAATAGTTTTAAAGCTGATAATACTGGCAGCGCTTCATTTAGGTTGAGACTTAACCCACTTGAGCAAAGCACAGAAGAAACAGCTACTATAATTGCTTTAGCATACCACAGCGACAATAAAACATACGGTGCAAGCCCAGGTGATTTTGGTTTAAATAGTCATGTACAAATATTTTTCCTTATGCCAGTTCCTTTGTCAAACAAAACTCCAAGCTCCTTTAAGGTAGATATGCAATTTGTTAATCACATACAGGCAGGATTGCCTGAGCAAGATGTATTCATCGAATCAATGGAAGAAGTTGTAGTCCCTACTGGAGAGGCAGTTGTTGAGGAAGAATATAAAGAAAAGTCCGAAGAAGAAGTAGTGCCTAAGGAAGAAGTAAGAGAGGAAAAACTAAAAGAAAAACCAATTGTTTTGATAGCACAAGAGACAGACCTTATAAGCTTAGTTCCAAAAGCAGAAGATCCAGACAGAAATACTAGCCTTGTTTTTACATTTACATCTCCTCTAAATGAAAATGGCGAATGGCAAACAGCATATGGTGATGGTGGTGAATATACTGTTACCATTACCGCATCAGATGGTGAATTGACAACAACAAAGGAGGTATTGATAATTGTAAACAAAAAAGAAGAGCCACCAGCAATTGAAAGCACAAAACCAATTGAAAGTGGATTAACTATAGAAGAAACCCAAGCTATCGAATTTAGCATAGTTGCGAGTGATCTAAATAATGACCCATTAAAATATACATGGAAGCTAGATGGCATTGATGCAGGAAACGAAAATACGTACACATACCAAACAGACTATGAAAGCGGAGGCACACACACTGTTAAGGTTGATGTGTCAGACAGCATATCAAGTACAAGCAAGATTTGGTCAGTAAATGTTGAGAATGTAAACAGAGAACCTATTTTGGAGAAAATAAACGATATATATGCTAAAGAAACTGACAATATTGTAATAACTGCATTGGCCACAGATGATGATAAAGACACAATAACATATTCCATCAGTGACAAAATATTCAAACAAGAGGATAATGCCTTCACATGGCAAACTGATTATGATAGTGCTGGAACTTATCAAGTTACTGTCAGTGCAAGTGATGGACAAGACACAGTAGAACAAACCTTTACAGTAACTGTGGAAAATGTTAATAGGCCGCCAGTAATAGTAGACATAGTTCAGAAAAAATAAAATTCTAAAAAAAATTCAACGGCTTTGCCGTTGAATTTTTTTCATTTAAGGGGGGAATTAATGAATAAAAGAATTTTATTATTTTTAATTATATTCTCAATTTTTCCTTCAAGTGTTTTTTCTATCAAAACATTTGTAATACAGGAAACGGAGAAAATAAGTTTACAGGCAAAAGCTACAGACCCTGATGCAAATAGGCTTGTCACAATCTATACTCCGCCCCTTAATGAAAATGGAGAATGGCAAACAAATTATGGGGATGCAGGTAAGTACAAAGTAGCAGTAACTGTTTCTGATGGCAGAGCAAACGTTTCGGAAGAGGTGATGATTATAGTTAAAAAAAAGGAAGAGCCACCTAAAATTGAATCCTTTATCCCAACTCAAGTTACTTTAAGCACTAACGAAGGCGAGTCAATCAAGTTTGGAATTTTGGCTAGCGATGTAAATAAAGATAACTTAAGTTATGAGTGGTCATTGGATAATAAAAAAGTAAAAGATGGTCAAGAATTTTCTTACGAAACAACATACAAAGATGCAGGAAACCATAAAATTTCAGTAAAAGTTTCAGATGGAAAATTAGATGTTTACAATGAATGGGATGTAACTGTTGCAAATATTGATGTTGAAGGTCTGCTTAATGAAATAAAAGATGTTGCTATTAATGAAAATGACATTGCTAGATTAAGTATTCCAGATTTTGAGAAATATGGCTTGACTTATTCAATTTCTGAGCCACTTGGCAATAAAAATGAATGGAAAACATCTTACAATGATTCTGGCTCTTATGAGGTTATTC
>CAYXOT010000140.1:0-2538 GCA_964466985.1 uncultured archaeon | reverse complement strand
TGGAACGGCTTGAATCCAGAAAAAAGCCAAGCAGCCAAGAGCAATTCTGTTACAGAAAAGATCCCGAGCAGAGCTTCTTGGGGCATAAAAGAAGAAGAAAGATCCACAAGAAACGCGGGGAAATACCCGATCCAAGACGTGGGGGTTATAAACGAAGCTAGTGCGGCATACACAAGGGTTCCTGCCAAACCAATGCGCAGCAATACTTTGGCTATCTTAATATGTTGCATGAAACACGTTTATTCAACAATAACCTTACCCCAATGACTGGGCCTCAAATGGTTGTGATATCCCCACGACCCCAATTCATCGAACTGAAACGTCCAGTTTTCTCCTATGGAGGTGCCCAGGCAAGAGTCAAACATACTCCCGTCTTGAGGGTTAGCACATTGTTGTATGCTGGTTCCAGGATACACGGTATGCGTGGGGTGAATGGCAGAAGCGGTCCACATGGGCTGGGAGCTTCTGTTCTTAAACATTACGGTTTCTCCTTTTTTAATCTTGAGCTCCTTGGGAGAATACCCCTCGTCAGTGTATGACACCACGAGAGATGGCTGGGATTCCTCCTCCATAATCAAGGGCACAGTATTCTCTTCTCCCATAAAGGAAGGAGTTTGAGTATTGTTATTCGACTGGATCATAAACACTCCCCCGATCACGAGAACAACGGCAACAATGGTTATGAGAATATATGAAGTTTTCATACTCTTTATAGTAATTCTACTAGAATCTCTTTGACTCTTTTTAAACCTTTATCGTTAGTAAGAAACTTTTTTGCTCCAGCATCGATTGCTGTTGCCATATGAATGGCATCGGGCGTTGATATTCCATAGGTTGCGCGAAGATCCGAGGCTATCTCAACAATAGATTCATTTATGCCTTCGATAGTCAGGTTCGGAAAACGGGCAAATAATTCCCGATATTCTCCCGCTAGTTCAAAATTCCCAGCTCGTTTTGGCCCGGTAAGAACTTCAATCAAACCAATACTCGAAAACACCGCCTCTATCCGCCCTGCCTCGATTGCATCCACAAATGATCTGGTTTTACGCAAATATTTGGGGTTTTCTTCCAAAAAATAGATCCAGAAGGATGTGTCTAGGCCGATTTTTTGTCCCATGATGCGCGTTCTTCACGAATGTATTTATCGGCTCCTCCAAGCGCCTCCCAAACCTCTTTTCCGAGTCCCTGCAGCGCGTCAGCATAGCTCTTGGGACGCCTTATAAGCATAGCCCGGTTTTCATCCACACCATACACCGCAACGCGTTCTCCTACACGCAGATTCATCTTTTTGCGCACCTCTTTGGGTACTACAATCTGGTATTTCCTAGAAAGTTTTGCTGTATCCATAATCGTTTTACTATTTTATTATTCCCTTTACATTATACTATATCGTAAAACCTTGTCAAGTTTTTGTGCTGGTCCATAACATATGATACACCCAGAACCTTGAAAAAGATGAGAAGAAGTAGGACTAAGAAGCATATCACATGCATATGAACTTAAATATCCTCTTGAATGTAATATATTTAAAAGACGGCCGTCTCTTCAAAATATGTTTGCGCATATCCGATTTGCACACACAATCTGCGATTCCCTGCTCCAGGTATCTCGCTCCATACTCTGCGTAACACCAGGTCTGCGTGACATCAGGTGTCACGCATTGTAGTACAATTTCCTAACAATTGTTAGATTATTGTACTACAATGCAGAATTGGGGGGAAACTTTGTTACTACGTAGCAGTGGAGTTTCAGAAATATTATTGCAGATAATGTGAAGAATAAAGAACCGATTATTGTATGTAGTCCTGTTCCAAGCTTTAATCTCACGCCAAGAGCCCAAGTAAAAGCTATGAAAACAAGAATGAAATATGCAATATATCCTATTCTTTCCATAAATTTATCATCTCAACATTAGCCGAAATGTTCGTGTTGCCTTCCTGCCATTTTCGAATTCTATCGTCTCTCGCCCATTGACTCTTTTTCTAATACCTCTAATATACCCGCGAGATTCTACAAAATGCAACCTCTGCTTACTTTTCTCTATGCCAAAGGCCCATGTCTTCCGTCTCTAACGCGAATCACTAAAATATCCCAACGGTCTGGATTACTCTTCTTTCGCAGAACTATAAGCATCTTTTTATCCTCTGTGTATATTTTCATTTTACTCTTTATAGATTCATGTATTTTAGTTTTCCATAGTCATATTTTACTTAATCAAACCTTCTATAGTAACGTCGAGTGCTTTAGCAATTTTTGCCATCACGCAAAATGTTTTTTTACAAATGCTCGACCTGAACCCAATTTTAAATATTTTCCTTTCCTATAGCGAAAGCAAAGATGCTCTGTATCTTCTTTGATCCATTTTTGTTCTACCTTTGTTTCATATTCTTCTCTTCGTACATAACAATGGGCATAAATTCGAGAGTTTTTCTTCCCATGTCTAAAATAGATTTCTGCGAGTTTATTATTCACAATCGCAAAAGACCAAGACATAAGTTTTTGCGGTGTCTGTTTGAAAATATCCGAACGGAACTCTCT
>CAYXOT010000139.1:0-2574 GCA_964466985.1 uncultured archaeon | reverse complement strand
AACAATAGGAAGCTTTATATGTATACATATTAATAAATAACAAAATAAGGTGAAAAAATAGTGAATATAGATTTCACCAAAGAAATAAAGCCAAGCAAGCACTTCAGGAATACGTGGCTTAGAAAATGGGATTGGGACATAAATGACTTACGGTCGGCACTTATCAAAGCGAGAATAGAAAAGACATGCAAAACAAAATACGAAGCATATGTAAAAGACAAAAAAGGAAGCAGAAAAATAATTTTTGTGTATACGGGAGATGAAATTTTTATAATAACAGGAGCTGAGGGAAAATGACAAATAAAAAATGGGACAAAATGACGCCGAAGGCGTCGGCTTGTCCTGTATGCGAAAAGGGAGAATTGATAGAGGTAGACAACATAGTGTCCGAGATGGATGGCTATGTGTTTGTAGAAAAGGGTCAGCGCTGCATAGAATGCGATGAAGAGTTTATACACGAAAAAGATGCGCAGCGCACGGTTGAAGTAGCTAAAAAACTCGGCGTATGGCCGCAGCCTCTCAAGCTTCACAGAAGCCTGTCAAAGAGCGGACGCGGACTAGTTTTGAGAATACCCAGTGATTTAGAAAAAGATTTCAAATTAAAACCCGGTGAATCTGTAAGCATAAGCAAAGTTGGAAGCAAAATAATAATAGAGCCGGAAGATTAAGCTAGATTATAATACAACTGCTTTTAGACTGCAACCAGCTTACAAAAAACCAAACCACCAGCCAAGCACAGCTACGAGCCCTCCTATGATAAAATCCGCCGGGAACATTGCTTTCTTATTCTCATCTCCTTAAATTCTTAGTTAGAGAACTCACGACATCCTCCTATTCGTGCTCAGTACACAGACGCTTTCGGCGTCATGCTTGCTGTCACATGGTGTCGGGTCGTGTCGAGGAGAGGAACCCAATCTAAAGGACGGTTTCTGAGTACCAGGGCTCGTAACGGGTTTTCCTCTCTTTCTCTCTTCTTTTGGCTCTTTGTATTCTTCATTTTTCACCAGCATGAAATACATGTCAACAGCTATTGTTCTTGCTATCGCCACAATGGCTTTGTTCTTGCCCACTCGTTTCTTGAGCTTGTTGTATTTTCTTTTGAATCGTCCTGGGCGCTTGACAGCAACCCATGCGCATTGTACCAGCAGCCATCGCATTAGGCTGCTTCCTTCTTTTGTTATGTGGCCTTTCCGGTTAGTGCTCCCTGACTGATAAACAGACGGCACAAGGCCAAAGTACGATGACAGTTTTTTGTGCGATGAGAATCTGCTTATGTCGCAGATTTCGCTTGCTGCGGCAAGCGCAGTAAGCTTGCCTACGCCTGGATGTGTTGCAAGAAGCCTTGCATACGCATCTTGTGATGCGTGATACTCAACACGCCTATCAGCTTCTTTTACTTGCTTGTCCAGCGCTTCAAGCACTGACAGCAAAGAATCAAGAGAAGCCCTTTGGGCTTCTCTGATATCCATGTGTTTCAGGAATAGTATCCCTTTCCTGCCAAACTTCTCTGTGAAAGGAATCTTCATGCCCTCTCTTATCACAATGGAATGAATCTTGTTCTTTATTTGAGTCCTTACTCCGACAAGCGATGCTCTGTGCCTTACAATCAGCCTCGCTTGTCTGTATTCTTGCGAGGGCACAAAAGATTCCGGTATCAAATCTGCTCTCAACAGTTGAGCAAGTATTCTTGCATCAATCTTGTCTGTCTTTATTCTTGCAGAAGCTATGGCTTTTACTTTGGAAGGATGCGCTACTTTTACTTCGCATGTTTTGCTTAGCGCGTCGTATACGTGCATTGAAGAGCTTGAAGACTCCATAACAACTTCGCAATCTTTTGTTGTTTGGGCAAGATCCGCCAACCCAGAACAAGTGTTCTCAAACCTCTCTTCCTTTACACATTTTCCGTTACTGTCAACAAAAGCTGCTTGACAGAAATCCTTATGGACGTCCAGACCGACATACATCAAAACCACCTCACTTTACTATTGTGAGGCGGATTTTATCATGACATCTAGAAAGACTTTCTTGAATTACAAACTTAAAAGCGTTGTTTTGTAAAGTCTATTATGGACGACCTTAAAATAAAGAAATCAAAAATCGGGCAATTTACAAAAGGAGTTTTTGCTAACAGGGATTTCAAAAGGGGAGAAATTGTAATAAGATACAGTAATCTTAAGCCACTTACAAAAGATGAATTTGAAAAGCTGCAGAAAAGCGAGAAGCAATTTACCCATAAACATTGGGGTGTAATTTATCTCTATCCAATACCCGCAAGATATGTAAATCATTCTTCTAACCCGAATACGGTCCAAAATCTTAAGAATAGATACGATAGCGCTCTAAGAAAGATAAGGAAAGGAGAAGAAATAACAACAGACGCCACAAAAGATGATACTTAATACAAGCACTTGATATGAGTATATATAAGAATTTAAACTATCTTAGTGTTAAGGTAAAAGGTGTAGTATATGAAAAAGGAAAAAATAAGCGGTCTTACAGCTGTTTATAGAAAGGTAAAAGAAGGCTATATCGCTTACGTAGAGGAAATACCTGGCGTAAATACTCAGGGCGATA
>CAYXOT010000138.1:0-2575 GCA_964466985.1 uncultured archaeon | reverse complement strand
CCAAACTAACTCAACTGGATTTATAGAATCAGTATATTTTTCTGACTTGATTTTTGGCATTTTTAAAGTGATTATCCTCTTATCATGTTTTGTTTAATTATTGTTACGACTTATCTAATTACATGAATTATATAGGAAAATATATAAATGTTACGTCATGTTACGAAATGATGAGAAAGAATTGTATGGCTTTGTTGTTTCAAGCAAAATCAGGACAAAAATATTGGAAATTTTGTTCAAAAATCCTACAATTAGGCAAAGTGAAATCGCAAAAGCCATAAAACAAAAACAGCAGAACATATACAAATCCATTGATAGCCTTATAAGAAAAGGCTTGATTGAATGTCTTAACCCAGAAAAGAAGGCATGGAAATCTTATATGATCACAGACTTAGGCAAATCAATTTTGCAGTTTGGCAAAAATCTTAAAGAGGATGCCAAAAAACGGAATACTTCCGTTTCATAATTTTGGTTGATGAACATCATACAAATTTAGATGGAGTAGATAACTACCAGAAATTTTGAAGTTGAACCGAAACATTTATATACTATCTAATACTTACATTAAATAGATGTATTTAATACAAAAGATGAACATCAATGATTACTATGTGTATTTAATAAAAAAAGGTGAAAGGAATGCAGATGACAATAAATATGCCCGCTATAGCAGAACAGAAGAAATACTTGGGTATGTCCCCTCATGATCAAGAGGCTTACATTGAGCAAAAGATTAAAGACATAGTAAAGCTAAACCCAAACGGGATCAGTGTGCCGGATGTGGCAGAAAATACTCCTTTTTCTCGACAGACCATTATAAAGCATCTTGAGCGAATGGTTTCGTGCAGGGAATCATATAAGATACGGAGAAGAAACCTCACAACCTATTACCCAAATGGGAAGGTTGTTCATCCAGAGTATCAGGAGAAAATTGAAACAGAGCAAGGTCATGTATTTAGAGGGACATTCCTAAACAATAATTATGGTGAATTTGTTTATCTTGAAGATGTCAACAATAATGGTGTATCTGGGGGAAGCATGCTCATCAGTCTGGATAGTGTTGATGATTTCAAAGATTTAATAAATCGACTCAGTAAACGTAAGGAAGAAATTGAAAATGCAACCAAACACACCCATTGAGGCAACACAATTACCTATTCAAGAAAGAATAACTCGACCAGTTATCGAGGTCAATGGCAAGCACATCAAGCTACCATTTTTTTCGGTTATTCCATTGTCAGCAACAGATTTGAAACTTGTTCTGGATGTGTTTGACCCTAATGAACTCATGAAGGACAATAAAGATGGGAATGAAGTAGATTTCCTGAATGCGGTGTCATATAGGTTATTTGAGCATGATAATGTTGTGCGTGAGCAAAGAAAAACCATTAGTCAGCTAACACTTGGTAGTACCGTTCCTACCTATAAGTATATCGAACAGACGAAACTGAAAATTATCGAACCAGCAACTGAACTCTATCGGCATCGCTACAAGGGCTATCTTAAGCAATATGCAGCATTAGAAGAAATCCCTACATATTTCAAAGACTATTTGACAAAGATTGTTGCCAATGATGAGCTCGATATGGATATTGAGCATGAAAATTTCTGGAACACTCTTTTCACCAGCAAAGAGAAAGGCACATTAAAGTCAGCCCATTTCTTAAGATGGCACTGGAAGAGACAGCAAAGCAGAGGAGCAGATGTCTGCATTCCCCCTACACCTTATGTCAGCAATAAATCCTCTGAGTTGATTAACAAATCAATTGAAATGAACCATGATGCCAGGGATTTCATTAAAGATGGTGAAGTATGCACTGCTTTTACTGTTGATATGGATTTATTCAACAATAAGCAAGCGATAGAGAAGTTGACAAACTACCTCGATCAAACTCCGACTCGAATAACAGTATTCAAATTCTTCGATCCTACTAAGATTCTAAAAATTGGATTTGGTCAATATGCCAGAAGAAATTTTGAATTGTTCCTTCGTGTCATTCGCTCAATAAAAGAAGAGCACCCCAATAGAATTTTTGGTGTATTGGATGGGGGAGCATTTGGCTATGCTTTACTTGGCACAGGGTTTGATTTTTTCACAGACACCGTGAGCAATTATCCTCCATACTATGTGATTACTAAAAGTCAAAGGAAGCATCGTGGCATGATTAATGCAGAAACCCTCAGTATTGAGAAGTTTGAAGGAGTGAAACACATTTTTGCTGAAAACCATACCTTAATGCATGAATGCAAGACCTGCAAGAAATATAAAAGCATGGAAAATATTGGAATTATTGATAAGCAGATTTGGAGTGAAGATTGCCGACGACATGGCCTCCATATGTGGAACAAGTTTACTCAGGAGTATTTCGAAGCTGTGCAGACAGGACAAGAGAAACTCTTCTTTGATAAAATCCAGAACAGTGATTATGCAATTCTCGGCACCATACTAAGAAACATTAACACTCAATAGAGGGACTAGGTCCCACGATTTTTCATCTTTTTATTATATTCGTTCATTTTAGTTTTGCCTGTCTTTCTGTCTTTTCTTCCTTAATCGGCTTGCCTCTATGCCAGC
>CAYXOT010000137.1:0-2584 GCA_964466985.1 uncultured archaeon | reverse complement strand
TGTTAAAGAAGACTTATGGAAGCATATCAATAACCTACCAAGAGGATGGAATGGTGTAAGCGTTATATTGGACGATAACTTAGAGAAGATATTTAGTGTTGCTGTTAGACCTCGTCAGTCACACCATAGTGGTGGAACGGCAATGGTTGGTTGATATAGGTTTCATTAAATCTTGTATCCTTCACCATTTTTCTAAATCTTTCAACTTTATTCTTTATTTCGTCCCAGTCTTTATTCAAATTTTGTATTATGAATTTAATTTTCCATATCTTTTCTTCATGTTTTGAATAATTGTATAAGATTTTTGCTAGTTGGTGAACTTCTTCTGGGTAATTTAAAATTAGAACATACAAGTCCTTATTAGATTTATGATAACCACTTTTACAGCTTAATAAAAAGTTTGGATGAAAACCAAATTCCTTTAATTTCTTGTAAAGCTGATTTAAGACGATTTTATCACCACTCAAAATTTGAAATCTTACTTTCATCTTTTTACTATAAATTCCATTTCCATGATTTTTTCTATAAATACCCCAATAACCTTCAGCATCAGCATACCCAGCTAAAAATGAATAAAATAAATTATTATCATTTAAAATCCATTTTGGTATTTCTTGAGGTTTTTCTAAAAGAAATTCAAAAGATTTATCTAGAGAGCATGAAAGCACCCAAAATTTCCTATCATCTGATTTTATCCTCCCTTCATGCATAGTTATTTTTGAATACTTCTCAAAAAGAGCTTTAATTAATTTTACTTGGGCGGGATGAGTAGTGCCACCTACAACACGAATACAATTACCTGTCTTAATTACTGAAAGATCACCAGTTCTGAATCCTAGTATATAAGCCTTTTCTTTCAAATTTCCAGAAAAAGGTAATTTAACGTATTTTGTATTAGCTTCTATAACAGACCGAGTTTTGATATTATACGTTTTCAGTTTGCGTTTGATTGTGTTAAGACCTGCTTTCAAAAGTGTAGCTGTTTTTTGTACAGACAATTTTTTCTTCAGATACAGGTCTTCCAACAATTTTTTAGAAATATCATTTCTTTCACGTTGTCTTACAGGTATGTTAAAAGTTCGCATCCATTTTCTCACGGTATCTTCGGATATATTAAGTTTCTTAGTAATTGTTATTTGAGATAAACCTTTGTTCCAATATAGCTTTCTCAGCACTTCTGGGTTTTGGTATTCTTTCATAAATGCACCTTGTAATCTTTACTGTATATTAATTAGTTTTACTACTATATTAAGCTATCGGAGGGGTTCATTTCCCACATGTTTTGAGTAGAAGGTAATATAAGATTTTGTTATTCCAATAGAAACAAAACAGACTTGCTAAACACTAGAAATTCGTTAATTTGTCTTATTTTCAATCCAAGTATACAATATAATAAAAAGGTTTTCAGAAGACTTTTGTCGGATTTTATATGCTGAAAAAAACCTTTAAATCCTTTTCTACACTCTAATTAAATATGGCGACCCAAACGAAAGAACTTGCACGGCAGTCACAAGATTTCAGAATGCTTTCTGATGGCAGAGAAATATCAAGTTATCTTGCAAAGGATAGTAAAGGAAACACTTTCACAAGTCCTTATTATGAGGGAGTTTGGCTAGTTGATCGACTAGGAAAACCATACTTCTATCCAGTCTCTGAAGACATAGACAAGATGTCTGATGAAACAGGTGTAATGCCAGACTACGGAGGCACAAGAACACTTGTTTTACTTCCAGACTCCAGAGGCAGATTAACAGAACGAGCAAGCAGGTTAGGTGGCAGGGGTAGACTGACTGGGTATAAGTCGCCAGTGGTATCACAAGATTTTACTGTTCATGGTTATGATAAGGGCGAGTTAGACCACTTGGAAATAAATCCAGACACACTTAGACCTTACCCTGAATTGAATGGTGCAATAAGGTCGTTGGCTGGTCGACCAGGAGTGTTATATATCCAAGGTTGGAATAAAGGTCTGCCAACGGCGTTTGGTAATCAACCTAACCGACAATTCAAAAATGCTAGAGCATGGGTTGATCCTAGAGCTGATTATGATTTTGGAGAAAGGCCTCTTGGGCGTGGCCTTTGGGTCTTGGGGTCCCACGAGAGGCGGTTCGGCGTGGTCTTGGACAGGGTCCCGTCGTATTCGGGTTGGTGGTTCCGTCTGGGTAGAGCGGAAAATTCCGTTCCAGTCGATAAAGCCACATTTAACTCATTATTAGCTTATTTAGAAAGAGCTGGCGACGAAAAAGCTGGAAAACTTTTAGAAGCCTTAAGGCAAAAATGATTTATCACCTGAATTACAATTCTATATTCCTGGGCTATTGCAAGACTGCAGATGACAGCAAAGTCTGGGCTACACGCCTGCCCATAGTGCATTAGGGCTTTTTCAGTTTAGCCATGAAATACAGATGCGACAGATAGTAGCGATGACGAATGAACAGATGCGACTAGTGTGAAACCTGAAGCTTCAGTGAAAACTTGATGGATTAGGCTACCTTAAGCCTCTTAGGCGTGGCAATTGGAACTTGAAGTCCCACGAGTGTAATGACAGTGAAAGGCGGTTCAACGTGAACTTGAACAGGAACCC
>CAYXOT010000136.1:0-2596 GCA_964466985.1 uncultured archaeon | reverse complement strand
GCATGCTCTCGAATATGCAGAAACCTGCAGACATCTGAATATTCCTTTGTCCAGCTGTGAATTGTGCTTCCCGGTATCCTGATGTGGAATCTTTTCGCAATTTCTTTCTTGGTCTGCTCGATTGTATAGCCAAGGTTGTAGGTTGAAATTGCGTTTAGGATGAGTTTCATCGGATAGGATTTGCGCTTTGTTGCTCTGTCGGTGAAGGTTTTGTTGCAGGAATTGCATCTGAATCTTTGGACGGTCTCGTGCTTGAGCTGTAGGATGCCGAATCTTTTGGTTTCCTTTGAATGGCAGTATAGGCAAGTCAATGTTTTCATAAACTAATCCTCGCTGATGAATACAACTTTCTTTTCTCTTTCCTTGAATGTAATGTCAAACTTGTCGAATACGTCCAATCTACCTAAAACTAACGGGACATCCTCTATCAAACTCCAAGCTATTCTAGCTTCAAACTCCTTTTCTCCTATCCTCATTTTTATTTTTCTTAGAACACATGGAATCGTGCTAGTGCCTATACCTGATAATTGTTTCACTTCTCCCCCCTCTTTTATTTTAAAGCCTAAGAGTTCGCCTAATTTTAGTTTGACTAAAGAAATGTCAGCCCCCGAATCAATGAGAAACCATTCTGTTATCTCGTTCTTATCTACTACAAGAGTAATTTCTGCGAATGGTTTGGAAATAAATTCAGTTACAGCCGCTGCCTGTTTTATAAAAGGGAATTCTACTTGCATGCAATCAAAATATACAACCCAGGTTTCATAACATTCATAAGTGATATTTTCCTATCGGGGTACCTTTTTTTAGCATCTTCCCATACCTTCTTCACGTCTTCACCGCTAGCAACAATAGTTTCGTTGTCTAACAAAGCTATATACTTCCCTCCATACTTGTCATAATCTATTTCAGCTTTGAACTCTACTTTCATTAAAACCATCTATAGTAAATATTTGTCTACAGGTATTAAAGTCTATTTTGGTACCAGCTTCTCTAGATTTTGCACCTATCATAAAGAGCTTAAATATACAATGCTATTAAAATGGATAGAAAAGTGGGAGATATGATCGGTGAACATCTTTGGGAATCTGAGAAAGTCGGAGAAAAGGGTACTGGAAGTACTAGCTAATTCTAAAAAGAATCTTACCCAAAAAGAAATTATAGCTTTAACAAAACTTTCTGAAAGAAGCGTCAAATATGCTCTTTCTAATTTAGTTGCATCTGGTTACTTGGGTGAAAAATCAGTTCTTTCCGACATGAGAACTAAGCGGTATTTTATTCAAGAAAAATATAATAGAACTGGTAATGAGGATGACGAATTCGAACTTTATGATTTAAGAGTTATAGTAGAAAAGGCACCGGATAAGAATCCTGATGGACATAAAGTTGGAGATTATTTTGATGTTATAGGAGGTTATATTCGAATACCTTATAACAAACTATTTCCTTTGTACACCTTAGCTGCTGTGTTGCCATTACTTCCAGCAAAACAAAGAGAAACACATCCTAACGATTGGATGTCAACTGACGAAAGAGTTGTATGTCCCGATCCTAATTGTAGTGCGATAATTAGGATAGAACGCATTGGTACTAGAAAATTTAAGCATAGTGAAGTTACTTTTGTTCCGTTGAAGAGGGGTGAAAAGGATGAGTAAAATCAGGCCATTGCGGTGGCATAAGTGATTTTGTAGTAGACGAAATGCCAGAAAGGTTGAGAAGAATGAGGGAAGACGGAAGTGAGATACTATTAAGATACACGGAAGAAGTAGAACGTTTGTTTGAACAACTCCCATTACAAACTAGCGTACAAAATTTAGTTGATTCCCCAGAATTTGATGTTGCCGTCTTAGATACTAAAATGCTAACAACTGGGATTTATAGATCTGGTGGAAAACCTAAACAAGAGTCATTGAAATGCGTTGGTGTATTTAGCACATTAGCAGGTTCGCCACCAAGCTTAACTTATGGTGATATTGTTCTTAATAACCCTGAAGAAGATACAAGAACATTTAGCGAGCTACCCTCAGAAAGAGATTTTTATTTACGTCATAAAGATGAGGAAAGATATTTAGCCTCTGCAGATTCTTCACTTCTAGAATGTATCAGATTAATAATAGAAGGGGGTATAGACGATTCTACGTTTTTGGATTTGAAAACTAGGTTATCTGATGTTAGAAATGAAGTTACCAAATTCGTTGAAACAATGATACGACTGGGTAAAATAAATGAAAAGGACTTTGACGTTTTTAGACAATATCTTGGTAGTATTAAAGACGAAAGGACTGGAATGGATTTACCTAGTCTTGTACCAGAAGAACTCTCAGGACCAAGTGGTTTATATACAACAGGTCTACCGCCTTTAGAAATTCATTTGTCTGGACTTGAATTAGGACCAGAATATTATTTTGAACTGTCTAGATTAAGTCCTTATTTGTATAGAGAAGGTAGAGAAAAAATAAGACTTGCCTATATAGACGCTCTGGGTGGTAAAACACTACGTGGAGCATTTAAAAATTTAGGTATTATTGAAAATGGAGTAGCTAATTTTAGACATTTTTATTCATCTGAGTTAGCGAGATTGGTTGGTGAAATAAGTAGT
>CAYXOT010000135.1:0-2598 GCA_964466985.1 uncultured archaeon | reverse complement strand
TAACTCAACTTTTGCGGTTATGGGCAAATAGTTCAGTAATCGCTCCCACTATATTCTTCTTGTTTTCCTGAATTACTTTAATCAACGTATTTCTCTCGAAATAATCTTTCACATTTCGAATCATCTCTGGAACAGAGATGTTCCTCCACCCTTTCTTAAGCCATGCAGCACATTTTAGCAGGCAGTAGGCAACTGCGACCAGGTGTAGGTGTTTAACTACTCCTCGGCGTTTTCTCAGCTGCGACTTTCCCAGTCCTAGATGCTGCTTGGCTTCTTTGTGGAAGCCCTCAATGCAGAAACGATTTGAATAGGACAATATAATTGTTTCATCTTTAACGTCGAGAATATTGGTGATAAGTGCATTCCAATCTTCATATTCTTTTGTTCCTTTTTTCCGTCTGCGCATAAAGACCAATCTTTTCTCGCCAAAATCCTCAAAATATGCCTTTACAGATTTTATTTGATACTGATATTCATCTTTCAAAAAGGGGGTTGTATTTTGAATTTCAGATGTAAATTCTGATATTTTTCGTGTTTTATTTCGATACCTAAAAATACGATTTGATTTTGTGGCAATAATATATTGAATGCCATTTTCCTCAAGAAATCGGATGATTTCTTGTGTGCAATACCAGCTGTCGATAAGAACAATGCTTGGTTTGTGAAAAGTGATAGCTTTACTGAGAATATCCATCGCCATTTCAACTTTGGTCTTAAAAACCAGACCCTCTCGCCCACATTGCTCTTGTTTTGTGTAAAGCTCAAGAAGAAAAGGGTAAAATCCTGATTGAAAAACATATCCACTCGTTACAATCTGATGACCGAAAATGTATTCGTTTTTGGTGTGATCAAAATGTATCCCCGCACTTTCAATATGTTTTCCTACTTTCTCTAATAATGTGTCGTCCAGGATGAAATAGGAGAATGACGAGCCAACTCGATGGCGTGCAAATAACCGTTGAAGCTCGTCGTGAAAATTGGGTTTAAGCCAGGGATATTCAGTCAACAGTCGATTAACATTGGACTGGTCTGTTTTCTGAAGGAAGACAGAATTGAGTCCATCAACTGTTTTGTTCCCAGATACAAGAAGACCTGTGATGTATCGGACAAATAAGTCGTAGCTTCGGGAATAGAAACATTCCCGAAAAATATTTAAATCGGAAATCCAATTGTCCATATCAAAGTTAATCATCATGGGGGATGCACCTCTTTTTTGGCTAAAACAAAGGATGCATCTTCCCATATTTAATTAAACGTTAAAAACCGCAAAAGTTGAGGCAATAATATATTGAATGCCATTTTCCTCAAGAAATCGGATGATTTCTTGTGTGCAATACCAGCTGTCGATAAGAACAATGCTTGGTTTGTGAAAAGTGATAGCTTTACTGAGAATATCCATCGCCATTTCAACTTTGGTCTTAAAAACCAGACCCTCTCGCCCACATTGCTCTTGTTTTGTGTAAAGCTCAAGAAGAAAAGGGTAAAATCCTGATTGAAAAACATATCCACTCGTTACAATCTGATGACCGAAAATGTATTCGTTTTTGGTGTGATCAAAATGTATCCCCGCACTTTCAATATGTTTTCCTACTTTCTCTAATAATGTGTCGTCCAGGATGAAATAGGAGAATGACGAGCCAACTCGATGGCGTGCAAATAACCGTTGAAGCTCGTCGTGAAAATTGGGTTTAAGCCAGGGATATTCAGTCAACAGTCGATTAACATTGGACTGGTCTGTTTTCTGAAGGAAGACAGAATTGAGTCCATCAACTGTTTTGTTCCCAGATACAAGAAGACCTGTGATGTATCGGACAAATAAGTCGTAGCTTCGGGAATAGAAACATTCCCGAAAAATATTTAAATCGGAAATCCAATTGTCCATATCAAAGTTAATCATCATGGGGGATGCACCTCTTTTTTGGCTAAAACAAAGGATGCATCTTCCCATATTTAATTAAACGTTAAAAACCGCAAAAGTTGAGACAGTAAGAATAATTTGCGAGAAAGTAAAAATTCCGTTTTATTTTTGATTGGTCAGGAACACTCAACGACAATTTTCATGCTTTTTGTTATGTATGTAACAAGATATTTGAAGAAATGGGACGAGAAAAAATAACACCAGAAGAAATCAAAAAGAACTTCACAAACCCTACATGAAATTTTGGAATAGGTATTTCCCATTATTAACAAAAGAAAAACAATGTGAACTTTACAATAGATATGTTCACCACGCAACGGATGCGGTCATTTTCCCAGAAGTTTTTAACGTCATTCAAAAGCTTCACTCAAACGGCGTCATCCTTTTTATTATGAGCTCAGATCCTCCATCAAAACTTCTTCCCGAAATTGCAAAAGCCGGCATTTCCAGGTTTTTCGAAGAAGTGTTCAATAGTACTCATGATAAAACAAAAACAATTAAAAACATTGTAAAAAAGTATTCTTTTACACCCGAAAATACGTTCTATGTTGGGGACACCTCCGGTGACGTTGAAATGGGAAAGCGTGCAGGTGTAAAAACGATAGGAATTGGATGGAGCTTTCAAGAGAAGTCTATTCTTGCAAGATCAAAACCCGATTTTCTTATTGATAAAATCACTG
>CAYXOT010000134.1:0-2642 GCA_964466985.1 uncultured archaeon | reverse complement strand
TTTTGCTTGTTATAATGGCAGAAATGGTAAACACAGCGCTTGAGGAAATGGTTGACTTAATTGTTACAGAGCATAGTCGCCAGGCAAAAATTGCAAAAGATGTGGCATCGGGAATGGTTTTGGTTGCGGCAATTGGGTCGGCTGTTGTTGGAGCTTTTATCTTCCTTCCCCACGTCCTCAAACTTTTGGGTTAGATTTAGTAAACAGGTTACGTCTTAAAAAAACTATCGTTTTATTTATGCCATGGCATAAATAACACGATGGATTTGTTTTAGGAGACATTTTATTTTTGTTTACATTTGTAGTAAGAATATGCATCTGGTAAAATTAGGGGTAGATTGCGAAAGCAACGTTTGACGTTGCCGGATCATCTAATGGTCGGATAGAGGACTCTGAATCCTTTCATCTACGTTCGAATCGTAGTCCGGCAGCCAGTAAGAATTGAAGGGAGGTCGGGAGGTAGCGCTTTCCGCGCCCGCCTCCGCGGAAAGCGCGTCAAATCCGCCTTTTTTGAAACTTGCGGACAGCCGCCGGAAAAAGAAGGAAGAAAAAACGCAAAAATTTTAAAGAACTTTTACACTATTTGCTGTTTATGTGTCCCTTTATACTCCTCTATAACTTTTTCCAGTTTCCCTTTATAAAATGCCACTATTGGCTTATTTTCTTCAAAAAGAAAGTGATCTTCGGTATAAGTCTTGTCTTTTTTTATGTATCTTAATCCAACGAGAATACAATTGTTTTTGGAGCTTGGTATGGAAATATTGACAGAATAAAGTTGACCGTCTTTTTGGCGAAGCTTGATGTTGTATTTTTGTAATATTCCAACAACATCTTTTGCCCATTTTTCTTTAGTCCCGGCATAAACGGCGTCAGTTACTGTTTTCAATTCAAGATATGATACGTTTGACATATTTCAAATGGCGCACCCGTTGGAACCAGCTCAGATTGTCTCCTTGCTGACGAGTGCGCCATTAAAAAAGACAATCCGTACTCTGCTGGTTCCAAAAATAAATATAACAAAAAAATTGAAAAATTGATACAATATCTTCATGGAAGAGAAGCATCCTTCATATTGGATAAGAATTCCAATACTGGCTCTGGATTTACTTATAGCAGGTTCCGTGTTTTTATTGCTTCTCAGCAGATTTTCCCCAATATCGATATACAATGCTCCAACTTCCGCAGAGCTTGGATACAATATTTCTTCTCCACAAGTGGCAGACGAACAAGTAAAGGTAGTTCTTTTGGGTGGATTCATTTGGCTCGCCTACGCTTTAGTTACAGGACTTTCGCTGGGTAAATCTCTAGGGCACTTGATTTTGGGAACAAAATTTCATGATGATTCACAAATAAGAAAAACTTTTGCGGTATTATTTTCTCCGACTGTACTTTTCGACAAAATTTTAAAAATTACTATTGTCCGAAGCAAAAAACAAACCGCTTTCGGCAAAATACTAACAGTATTAGCAAGCTTGGCGTCATTGATCGCGATCCCGGGACTACTGCTTTATATATTCGTTGCAGGCTTTATCTTTTTCGCGCCAAGAACAAATGTAGCCGACAATTTCACTTTATGTGGGGAGAGATTTTGTTTAGTAAAAGCAAATACTTCGTGTGAGAAAAATCTTGATTTTGTTAGGACAAGGGTTGTGGAAATAGTCGGTAAAAATTTTACAGGCACAGGGTTCTTGATCTCTGACAGTCTTGTGCTTACAAACTACCATGTTATCGAACAAGAGCCCGTCGTATCAATTCGCGAAAGTAATGGTAGAGTTTCGGAAGCAAAAGTTTATAACGCTAACCCTGATTTAGACACAGCGATATTAGTTGGACAATTTACGAAAGGAGAACATATACAGTTTGTTAGTCCAAGAGATTTTGGAGAAGGAACAACAGATTTATACGCAATAGGTTTCCCCGGCTCTGTATTACGTCAAGCTGGAACAGGACCACTAACAGTTACTTCGGGGATATACTCAGCCTTTCTTGACTACAAAGACGAGGGCTTTCAACTGGTACAAACGGATGCTGCCGCGAATCCCGGAAATAGTGGTGGGCCACTTGTAAATAAATGCGGGCAGGTGTTTGGAATGGTAACACTTTCAGAAAAATTTGATCCGTATACAAATGAGATAAAGGAAGGGTTAAATTACGCTATTTCCTCCACAACGTTAGTTCCAGAACTTAACCGTTTAAGCAAATAATACTTGTTCTTTATTGGTTTCAAATATGGATCTACTCATTCCAAATCACTCTGACCAAAATGTAAATGAGGCATTACTGCTCGGTATTATGCTAACCCTGCAAGAATTGAAGTTGCCGCCATCAATCGAAAAAGATATTGACGCACGAGCAACACTGTTACGAAGAATTAACGCTGATCTCGATTTTCCTCATTTTACAGAAAATATTAAAAAACCGGAATATTTCAGCAAACTGGTTACAACTGCCAGATCTTTAATGCCTGATTTTTCTGGAACCGATAATCAGATAGTAAGTCTTATTCTAAGATTGTGGGCAGGATGTACTTCCGCCGCAAAGATTTTATCTGATAAAGACGCTACTGGCAATATGCTAGATGCTAAATTTCGTTCCTGTCTCTTATACACATCTGACGCTGCCGACGATCTTACGCGTGTAGA
>CAYXOT010000133.1:0-2648 GCA_964466985.1 uncultured archaeon | reverse complement strand
CAATTGTGATGCTTAGTTTCGTAGCAATTTCGTCTTGCCTGTAATATCTTTTACCTATACTCGCATCAGAATCGTATATTGCATCAAAATGTTTTTTTAATTCTGCATAAATTTTTCGGGCTTTTTCTGGTAGTTTGTCTTTGTTAACCAATGGGAATACGGCAACTGTATATGGCGACAACTTAGCTGGTAATTTAAGAACAACCCTATCTTTGTCTTCTGCATAATTCAATTCAAGCAAGGCGTAGAAAATTCTATCAATACCGAAACTCAATTCGAGGACATATGGAATGACTCTTCTACCGTCATAAAATATTTCTTGAGATTCACCCGAGATTTTTTGGTGTCCTGCCAAGTCTCGATCCGTCCTCCAGTGAACACCGCCGCACTCCTTAAATCCTATTCCTTCCAGCTCAATCTCGATATCAAAATGGATTTTATTATAGAATGCTTTCTCTTCGTCTGATAATTGGCGTAATCTGAATTTTGATTTTGGTATCTTCAAGGCGTCCAGGAAGAACTTCTGAACTTTTGCGAGATGATAGACATAAAATTTCGGTAATTTTAATTTCTTGACTGCGTTATCACAACTGACTTCGATTATTTTTTTGTTCGACAAGACCAAGAGCTTGTAATTCGCCACTTCTTTCCAGTTTTCGTGTTCGTCCATTTTTTTAGGATCGAAAAATATCTGCAGTTCAGCCTGCGTGAACTCTCTCTGCCGCAATAATAGTTGCCTTGGTGATATCTCATTTCTGTATGCCTTACCGACAATAGCCAAACCTAGAGGAAGTTTCATTCTAAGGATGTTGAAATGTCTGAGGAAGTTGACATAGGCCCCCTGTGCTGTTTCGGGGCGCAAATACGCACGGGTTTCTTTGCCAGCTCCCATATCAATAGGGAACATCATATTCAAAACCGAAACATCTCCCAATTCGCCTTTGCATCTCGGGCACCGAACATTGTGTTTTTTTATTATCTGCGCGAGTTCTTCTGCGGATTTCCCTTCAAAATTTTCATGCAAGAATTCCTCAATTATCTGGTCGGCGCGGTGGAAAGTGCCGCATTTCCTGCATTTTGCGACTGGGTCGACGAAATTCGTCAGATGACCGGAAGCTTCGAAAACCTTTTCGGGCATTATGTTCGTCGTTTCAACCTCGAAGAAATTTCCATCCAGACCCAAGAAGTATCTTCTCCACACATTTTCCAGTTTTCTTTTCAGAATTGTGCCGATAGCTCCGTAATCGTACAAGCCGGCGACACCGCCGTATATCTCGCTGCTGACAAAAAAGAATCCCCTTCTTTTGGCGAGTTCAACCACCTTTTCGGAAACTGTCATGATAAATCATTTGTTTTTCTAAATTATTTAACCCATCCACTTAGGCTTGATTGCTTGGACTTGCCATAACTCTCCTGCAACTTGCCGACAACCTTCTCCATCCTTTCTTGCGAAAAATCATGCTCATCAACCATGAACTTTACGAGCTTATCTCTGTCAGGCTCTTTCGGTTGCAATTTATAATTTTCCGTATAAGGAGGGTTCAAAAAGAAATTGTAAACTCGCTCTATATCGATTTCGCCGGGAAACTCAACCGTGGTCAGGAGCTTGTCCAATGCCTTATGTTCTCTCACAAGCTTTAGTGCAGTCTTCTGTCCAACGCCCTTCACTCCTTCATTGTAGTCCGTCCCTATCAAAAGCCCGATAATTATCAGTTGTTCTCTTGTGAGATTTAACTCCTGCAAAACGTTTTTCAATTCTATCAACTGCGGCTTGACTTCGATATAGACCTCCTTCCCCGGCAATTTTTTCCTGCCGCTGACAGACAGGTTCCTTACAAGTCTAGGCGAACCAAATAAAACACCATCGAAATCCTGAGAGCCTGTCGCGAACACGTCATTTTTCTTGCACATGTATGAACACTGCGCTTCTCCTTCAGAGGGAGATTGTATCCAAGGTATCCCCATTAACTCCAAAATCTCCTTTGAGCTCTTAAGAATTTCCTCATTCATCTGAGAAGCGGCTTGAGCATATTTCATAGCCTTCTCTCCCTTCCTGACAGCTTCTTCCCATTTTTTTCTTGCCTCTTCCCTTATTCTCTCGCGCTCTTGTATGGTCTTTTTCTTGAACTCTGGATACTGCCCGTCGAAAACAAAAACTGGGGATATACCCGCTTCTATTAAATTTGCGGTCCTGTACAGCAGGCCTGACAGATGGCTGGTGACATTGCCTTGATGGTCCTTCAGGGGCTCCCCTGTCATCCTGTCCCTTATGATTGAAAGGAATTGAAAGATGGTGTTGAATGCGTCTATAGCAATCCTCCTTCCCGACAAGTCTGCCAATTCAATTTCCTTAGAAGGGATGATGCTAGAAATCTGCACGCCCATAAATATTGTATGTCTACTCTTTCTTTTCTTCTTTAGCAAGCTCTTTCTGTATCTTGGTATTGTCCCATTCAAGCCATACTATCAGAAGACCGATAAGAACTACGAATGGCGGCAAACCTCCGTTTACCAATGCTATCAAGTCTGCAAGAGCCGGCCTGTTAGTCACAAAACCCCAGTCCTTGAGAGGCTGTATGTAGCTGGAGCCTTGGAAAATCCACCAGACACCGACTACGACCAGAATTACGCCGATTATAATCTTAATC
>CAYXOT010000132.1:0-2673 GCA_964466985.1 uncultured archaeon | reverse complement strand
GACCAGACAACACTAACTTTAAGAGAACAGATTGAAAGACGGTTGACTCAAATACTCTATTCAAGCAGTCACAATAAAAAACCAATCATAAGGATGAAATTAAAAGGTAAGGATACTAACATTTTAGATCAGGATCTGAGAAATGTTGAAAATAAATTCTCCGACAAGGCCGTGCTGGTGCTTGTAAAAGAACTTGAATCCCAAGAACTGACAGAAAAGAGAGAGCTGTTGAAGAACCTAAGAGAGCAGAAGCTGTCGGTTGAAGAACTTGGTTTGAATTTATTGAAAAGAAACCTAGAAGAGTTTGACATGGAAAAGGAATTTGACTATGACACAATGTTTCACCTCCTTGCTGAAGACCAGACAGAAAGCGCGTTAAACATCTTGCTAGGTGAACAAACAACTCTGCAGACATTCAGGTGACATCATGATAACGAAAGTGACACTAAAAAACTGGCGTTCGCATCTGAATTCAAGCTTAGATTTTTCTAGCGGGACAAATGCACTCATAGGAATAATGGGAAGCGGCAAAAGTTCTGTACTAGGAGGTATATGCTTCGGACTTTTCGGTACAAACCCTGAGTTGCAGTCAAGAAAATTGAAGTTGGACGAACTAATTATGAACAAACCATCTCTAAAAGACATGGCCGAAGTGGAGGTATTCTTCAGAATCGACGGGACCGATTACTCTGTTAAACGTATAGTAGAAAAGAAAAAGGGTACGACATACTCAGAACTGCGAGCTAACGGAAAACTGGTAGAAGCACCCAGCACGCAGAGGGTTAATGAGCTTGTAGAAAAAACTCTGAAAGTCGATTATGAACTCTTCAGCAAAGCAATATACTCCGAGCAGAATGCTTTAGATTATTTTCTGACAATTCCAAAAGGCCGGAGGATGAGAAAGATAGACGAACTTCTAATGATAGATAAATTCGAGAAAGCAAGGAGCAATACTATTTCTCTAACAAATAAAATTTCTGAGAAAAAATCTGCAATGGAAGCCTTATTGGGTAAAGTGAATCTTCTAGATATGCAACAAACAATAACCAATATTAAATCATCTGTTGAAAACATCATAACTGAAAAAGTACAACTGGAAAAAGACCTGAAGCAAGTTTCATCAAGCCGGACAACTCTAGAAAACGAATTGAAAGTGCTTTACAAAACCAAAGAAAATTTTGAACTTTTGAAAAGGGACGAAATAAGCCTGTCCGGTGCAGTCAATGAAATTTCTTCTTCGATTAAAAAATTGGAAGAATCTCTAAAAGACATGGATAAAGAAACTATTGAAAGAAATATCAAAGATTTTTCCGGCATTTTAGGTAAGCTTGGAGAAACACTTCTTGAAAAACAAGAGGAATACCAAAAACTTGCAGACCAATATTCGAAAGCCGAAGCTGAGGCAGGGCTCTATAAGGGAGAAACAATCACGCGCCTCAAAAATGAGCTAGAAGAAAAACTCCAATTGCAAAGAGATGCCGAAAAACTCAAAAAACAAATAGGCTCAGAAACAGACAAAGCTCTTGAAAAGAAGCGCGAGCTTGTAGAAAAATATGTGGGCAAGATAGAGGCTCTTAGAATCAAAATCGAAGACCTGTCCGGTGTAATAAACCAACTATCATCGATAAAAGCAAAATGCCCCATCTGCGAATCAAAGATAACCGAAGAAAAAAAGATCATTCTGATAAAACAAAGGAAGGTGCAGATAAAAGACCTGTACGAAGAAATGGAACATTCTACAAAGCAGAAGCAGATGAGCGAACAAGATCTTAGAGATTTGGAGGTTTCGATTAATAAGTTGAACAGGATACTTGATGAAATAGAAGATTTGGAAGATTTGAAAAGTAATCTAGAAAATGCGCAGCACATTTACTCTGTTCTGGAAGAAAGTTCTGTAAAGCTTGAAAAAGAATTGAAAGCAATGAAAGTCGAACTTGAAAAAATGAATAAAACTCTAACCGAAGCTCGCGACGAGAAACAAAAATCCGAATTATTGCATTTGCAAATGCGTGACTATGAAATAAAGAAATCCAGAATAGACGAGCTGCTTGGGCAGAGGGAAGAAATAACTCGCCACCTGCAGAGTCTAGAAAAAGTGATTTTTGGGAGAGACTTGTCTGCTATAGAAGCTGAATTACGAGATCTAGTCGGACAAGAGAAAGGATCCTCAGCAAAAATAGTGGCATTGAATCAGCTCTTGTCCGAAAGAGAAACGCGATTAAAAGAATTTGAATCAACTTTGTCTACAGCTACAAAAGAGAGAGAAGATGTAAAGAAATTAGAAAACCTGACTATTCAGTTGAAGATTTTTGAAAAGGCCCTTGAAGAGACACAGATACAATTACGACAAGAGTTTATTACCCTAGTTAATTATTCAATGAACCAATTGTGGCAGACTCTGTATCCTTATCAAGATTTTACTTGTATAAGGTTGAACATCGATGAAGGAGACTATGTTTTACAGTTACAGTCACGAAGTGATTGGGTTGATGTAGAAGGTATAGCATCTGGTGGGGAGAGGAGTATAGCAGCCTTGACCTTAAGGATTGCATTTTCCTTGGTATTGGCACCGCAACTTAGAGTACTTATTTTAGATGAACCAACCATGAACCTAGACGAGGCAGGGGTTTCAAAATTAGCTGAGACTCTAAGAGAAAGAACAGGTGAGTTTCT
>CAYXOT010000131.1:0-2679 GCA_964466985.1 uncultured archaeon | reverse complement strand
TGGATGCGTCGATGTGAAGTAAAATATCGATTTTTGTGTATTTCTGCTTGGTTTAGTATACACGTACAAAAGTCTTCAAACACCTTTTAAAGTGTTAAATTCTAGTGTTTAGACTTGTAGCTAGGGGATTATCTCAAATTCTTAGAAAACCGAAATGACTTATATCCTACAGAATAGAAATCTTTATATGTATACATTTATTACTTACAGGTAGTGATAAAATATGTCATCTGAACAAAGCGTTGAAGAACTACAACATCAGGCATTTACAAGTTTAAACAATTTAAGAGAACATATTAGCAGGGGTGTTCCGAATTTTGCTGATCGATTACTGCCAGGAAGAATAATCGAAGTTTATGAACAAATATTAAGAAAGACGAGAGGAGATTCGCAATTTCCCTTTGAAATTTTAGCTATGATGGCTGAACGTCACATTTATGGAACAAAAATAGATCAAACTGTAGCTCTCCCAGTACAAATTCGACAATTTAGAGAACAAATTAGATCAAGTCAGCCTCATTACTTTGATCGAATAATTCCCAATGAAATTGCAGACAATCTTGAGGGACTAGTAGAGGACAGACAAACATTACCAAAAGCTATGGTAAATATATTAAGTATTTGGTTGCCTAGAGGTGGATACGCTGAACATTTAGACGGTACAGAAGCCATATTAGATGCGTATTTCCAAAGGGTTAGAAGATTTGACGTTTCACCTGAAGAAAAAACTGCTGCATATGATTTACTTGAACATCTTGAAGGGTCTAATGACCCGACCGATAAAGAATACTTAAGTCACTTGATGGCGTATCACTCCGATAGGAGTAAGAAATTTGATAGTGGGGAGGACGCATGGAAAATTATTGAATATGATCTCACACTCCCTAATTCTGTTGAAATTAGTAATAAAGGTTAGCCGTAGCTAGTTGTAAATGAAATTATCATAAACTATTTTGATTTTACATAAATCTAGCAGAATGCTTCAAGCTTCAGCTTGAAGACGAATGCGTACCTAATTCTATATTGTAACAGCCCTTCAGCAGGCTGTTATTATAAAAATCAAGGTTTAGATAAGGCGATTTATCAGAAACACGTTAAATCAAAGATATAAAATAACTATTCAGCTCTAATAGGCATCCCAACGACTATGTTTTTTATGCTTTCCTTTGGCATTCTCTTAGAAACATCTAAAAGCTCTATCCTAATAACCTTGCCTTCTTTTGTGTAATCGATTATTATGCCTTCGGCTACTTCTTTGCTGATATCGTACTTACCTTCCTGGAACTTGATGTTCATGGCGTCTGCTCTCGGATCGTATGTTATTTTCATATATTTCACCTGTATCTTTCAGGCTTTGTATAGTATGCTGTGACAATTATATAAACATTATCTTCTTGTTCATAAATAACCCTTAACAGCTTATCCCCTAAAATCTTTTGTGCTATTTTTCTGTCAAATCTGGCATCCATAACCTTCTCAGGATTCTTTACAATATCTTCTATGCCCTTTTTGCTTAATTTTCTTTCATTAATATTTTCTTCAGCATGATCTGTATAAATTATTTTCATTAGTTGATTATTGTTTTGCAAAGATTAAATAAATCTACAGCTTCCACAAATTCAATCCGATCTCTTCGTCATACTCTCTTTCTATTTTCGTCTTCAAATCCGGAAAAAATTTAGATAAGGCGATTTATCAGAAATAATAAACCTTTTAAAGATTATAAACTCCTAAGAAGTATGAGACCGAAGTATAGCTTAGGTTTGGGGATTTTAGCTGTCGGGATATTTTTATCTATTTTACTCAGTGGCTGCAAACAAACTACGCCAACGACTATTCCTCAAACCATTTCTTATCAAGTAGTTTTAAATAAACAATGTGACTTTGAAAGTGTTCGTAACAGTCCTGTGGTAGGCCAGTATATAGACTGTCTAAATGAATCGGTTCCAAGGGATATTGTGAACAGTGTGGCTTATGATCCAAAATTAAATGTAATAGCCGGGATGCGTCCTTTGACTGATTATGATTTGATGGGAAAAGGAGTTAAAAGAGATATTGTATTGGGGGAAAAGTTTTTCAAGGATATAGAAACAAATGCAGAAGCTGAGGGAGTCATTATACACGAGCTACGACATCAAGGCGATTATTTTTATGGTATAAGATTAGATAACATGTTTTTACCTTCTTCTGTGCCTTCTAAGGAATTGACTGTAGAATTTGTGGACACTCTTTCAGAAGCAAGAGGATATTACGAAGAGGTGAAATTTTTACGAGCATCTACTAAGAAAGGTGAAAAGGTTGGGGACCAAAATATGTGCACCGTTGCTACGAGATATGTTCTACACAGCTATCGATTAAACCAACTACCGAAAAATGACATACAGAGAAAAATTGCTAACTCACAAGCAAATCTTATGACTGATGTAGAATGGCAAGCCAATTTTTCTAATACCGGGATAAGTCCAAGGGTGACACAAGTTGAGCTTTTATTTGAAAAACAAGATAGATATTGGTGTGAATGGCCCAAGTCAGTAGGTTTAGATTAAAAAACAATCAAATAATAATTTATGACAGTATAGTTTAGATAACGTGATTTATTAGAAACCGTCTAAATTCTATAACCCTGTTATATTTATAAACCTTTGAACTCAATAGATTACAGTATGAAAGTCTTCTGCC
>CAYXOT010000130.1:0-2690 GCA_964466985.1 uncultured archaeon | reverse complement strand
TAGAAAGACAAAAAATTTACTATAAACCAATGTCAATTAGAAGTGCGGATGGGGCTTTAGCTTGGCAAAGAAGCGATTCGGACTTTTAGGTTGTATATGTTGGATAAAAACTGTCATGAAAGAACTTGAGAAAGTGATGGACCCTGAGTAAGTGTACAACTTATAAGTTTAAAACAACTAAATAATTTTAGTGATAAAATGAGAGCCGAAGATAGATTTAAACAACTAACCAAAGAAATCGGTCTACTCAGAAGTGATTTGCAAGAAATGAAATCTGAGTTAAAAAACTTGACTTCGCTTGATGTTGAATTCTATGAAGTCAAGCCGGATTATATTAGAAAATTAAAAAAGATTGAGAAAGGAAAACATTTTTCTAGAGAAGAGTTTGAGCAGAAGCTAGAATAAATTTAGGTGATAAAGTCTATACAGATTCCTATAGTGAAGAGTTAATTGAAAAATTAAAAAAGATTAAAAATAAGAACAAAGTACTTTATGATATCGTTAGGAAGAGGATAGATGAAATTCTTCTAAATCCAGAAAGAAGTTATAAAAACCTTAGATATGATTTGAGTGATTTTAAAAGAGTCCATTTGCTAAAATCTTTTGTACTTATCTTTAAGGTTGACATGAAAAATAAGGTTATTCATTTTGAAGATTTGGATCATCACGATAGAATTTACAAAAAGAGGTACTTCTGATGCTAGACGAAAAAACTGTCCTGAAAGAACTTGAGAAGGTGATGGATCCTGAGTTAGGCGTGCCGGTAACAGAACTGTTATTGTAAAGCTTATATATCAGGATATCTTAAAGATATCTATGACTAGAAAGGTATTGATTGGTTTAACTGATCAACAATTAAAAGAGATGAATAAAATGGTTAAAACTGGTATATATGGGAGCAGAAGCGAAGCTGTTAGAGATGCTATTAGACAACTTGTAGAAGCGAGGATGAAAAGGATAGAAGCGCTTGCCACAGAAACAGCTAAATTAGTTAAAGGCAAAAGTATTGTTAAAGAGCTCATCAAAGAACATGAAAGAGGATAAACTTGTTAATTTATCTTGACACTTCATCTTTTGCTACTATATACAATGAATCAGAAGAATTTCATTCTGAAATGAAAGAAGCTACGGAGATTATACTTAAAAATCAACCTCAAGATTTGTTTGTTAGTTCAGAATGGTCGTTAATAGAGTTTGGCGTAGCGATGAAAAAGGTAGGCCTAACGATAGATAAAACTTTGGAGAGATTAGTTGATGCAAGAGGAATTGTGCAAATTGAACCAATACAAAGCTCGTGGATAATCAAGGCGTTAGATTATGTATTCGGATTAAATTTACATTCTGCTGATGCACATCATTTAGCAGTTGCAAAATTATTAGGTTGTGAGATTTTAGTTAGTTGCGACGAAGATTTGTTGAAGAGTAAAGTTAGAAAAGAATTTAATGCTTTATCGCCTAAAGAATTCTTGGAATTTCTTAAGCGAAGAGAAGAGAACAGCAACCAAATTTGAGTACATGCTCGATAAGAAAACTATCCTGAAAGAACTTGAGAAGGTGATGGATCCTGAGTTAGGCGTGCCTATAACAGAGATGGAGCTTGTGGACAAGATTGAAATTAAAGACGGGGAAGTTACTATTGATTTTCACTTGACAGCTCCCTACTGCCCGCCGATGCTTGCACTGAAGATGGCGTATGATATAAAGGAAGTTGTATTACATATTGCAGGTGTGAAGTCCGTCAAACTTAATATGAGCGGACATTATCTTTCTGTTGAGCTGAATAAAGAGGTTAATAAGGAATAAGATTAAGTTGATACTAATGGACCTGAGACAAATTGCAATTGCTGCTGCTGTAGCTATTCTATCTGCAGTATTCATAGCTCTGTTAATTGATGCGGTATATCAAGAACCGCAATGGTCAGATTATTGTGAAGACGAGTTCGGACCTCGATCTAAACCAGTGCCGGCAAGTATCGAAACTGGATGTGATTATAACTACGGCGATGAAGAGCAACAATGCTATCGTGATGGCGGTTTAGTTAGGACTAAGTTGAACGAATCTGGCTGTCCTGTGTTTGATAAATGCGATTTCTGCAACAAGGATTATGATGCTGTCAGGAAGATTTACACAAGAAATGTCTTCATTATCGCTGGCGTGATCGGTGTGGTTGCTATATTTGCAGGAACTTTATGGAAGATTGAGTTTCTTGCAAGCGGGTTAATGTTCGGGGGAATTATTCTTTTATTCTATGCTACTATGAGGTATTTCCACGATGCTGATAAGCTTCTGAGGGTTATAATCATATTTGTAGAGTTGTTGCTAGTACTGTGGATAGGATACAAAAAGTTATATGAGAAGCCGAGAGAAAAACGCAAAAAAAACGATGACCGTCAATTCTTTCTATAGTAAAAAATTTTGAATAGCTCGTATGCAACAAGCCCGCCTATCAAGATGACAACCATTATAAACAATCTCTCTAAAAGAAACATTCCGAAGAAGTAGAACAACATGCCCCAAAAGATTGCCCAAAAGAGTGACCCTGCAGAGATGCCGAAGAAGAATTTCCAAAAATTGGTTTTGAATATTCCAAAAGCCAAAGACGCGACAGCAGCTACATCGGGATGAAAAGTCACCCAGAAATAAATTGACTTGCTTTTATGAACTCTCTGTTTTATTTTTTTAACGTATT
>CAYXOT010000129.1:0-2701 GCA_964466985.1 uncultured archaeon | reverse complement strand
ATAATAAGCATTGATTTTTCTGAATTAGTTTATGCGGGCGTGCCGGAGCGGTCAAACGGGATAGATTGTTTGGCATCAGGTGCTAAATGAGTCCGTACTCAAGTCGTTTGGAGTGGTGAGGTCTTAGACCGATGAAATACTCGTGAGCCATCTATTGGCTTAGTGCCTACGCAGGTTCGATCCCTGCCGCCCGCACTTTTAGCATTGCTATCTTTTCTTTGGTATCGACAATTCTGTTAATTAGAGCACATAAAACAGAATTGTCGTATTAGATAATTCTGGCAAAATAGTGAATGCAATTACCAGAATTATCTATATCAGTGATTTGTATCTGTTCACAAAAGTCTGGGCATGAGGAAGACTTCTTCGCAATGAAGGATCCATTTTCTTATCTTTAATGTAACGGCGCTGTGACTCTACCGCCGCTTCAAGATCATCGACGGTAAAAATATACTCGGTATTATTTTTTCCTCTGCCCGTGAATAAGGCAATGGGCGTGGTTACTTTCCCTCTGTAGCTGCTGTCATCATATGCTTCATTGCCTGCTGAATATGCAAACCCGCCCAGAAGCGGAGCTAAAACGCTTTCCAAACTGGTGTTTTCAGAAAGGTAAAGAGGATTGAGAAGCTCTGCGGGGATAGTTACTTCACGATAGATAGTGATAGCTAAGGGGATATCTTTTCTCTGAAAGGGAAGAATAACAAACCTGGTGTGGGGATAAACGCTGGGGAGCTCCACTTCCCCGCCGGAAGTTTGAACTTTTTGTAGTTTTGGCCCAATCATGTGCAGAGTATCATCGAGAGGTTGAGTATAGATAGTAACGGAATCGTTTTCTTCTTTTTGTTGATACGAAGCAACCAATTGTTCAAAACTTAAATCCAAATCCTTATCGTATCCTATCAGCAGAAGATGCTGCGGTAAAACAACGCTGTCATCAAATTGGATATCCCAGTGAGAGGTATTTCCCTGGTATATTGATTTGAATCCTTTCTCTTCTATGATGGTCCGCAGAGAGTCTTGGTCATTATTGTCAAATATTTTTTCTAAAAGGCCGTCCATAAGAAGGTAAAAGAAGCCCAATTATAAAATAATTTCGCTTGAAAAGTGTAAAATTGACTTCCAAACGTTTTTAAACGGTAAAATTTTCTTTCTCATCATGCCTCTTGAAATCTGCTGCATCGGTGGTTTCTCAAAAACCGAAGGAAATAGCGTTGCCATCAAAGTTGACGATGAAGTTGTTCTTTTAGATATGGGCTTGAGCATGTTTGATTATGTTAAATTTACCGACGACATGGAAGATACCAGCACTAAAACATACAGCACCTTATTGAAAGCTAATGCCGTTCCCGATTATGAATTTATTGAAGATTGGAAGGATAAAGTAGTAGCGATTGTTCCCAGTCATGGGCATTTGGATCATGTCGGTGCCATTCCCTTTGCGGCGACATTATTTCCGCCGTCTGCAGTGGTTTTGGGAACGCCTTATACTATTGAAGTGTTAAAAAGTATTTTATGGGATGAGCACCTGGAAATTCCACATAAGTTTGTTACTCTTAATGCTGGTTCATCATACAAAATATCAAAGAATATTACGGTTGAATTTGTGCACATCACGCATTCTATTCCCCAGACAGCTATAGTCGTACTGCACACCCCGTACGGCAAAATTATGTACGCCAATGATTTCAAGCTGGACAATACTCCAGTGTTGGGAAAAAAACCAGATTATGCTCGTTTAGAAGAATTAGGAAAAGAAGGTATCAAATTACTAATTATGAATTCATTGTATGCGCACGAGCATAAGAAGTGCCCTTCTGAATCTGTAGCTAAAGAGATGTTGAAGGATACCATGCTTAGTGTTTCTGGAGAAGGGAAATTAATGATTGTGACGACCTTTTCATCACACCTAGCGAGATTAAAAAGTATTATCGAACTAGGAAAGAAATTGAATCGAAAGATTGTGTTTCTAGGAAGGTCGCTGGATAAATATGTCCGCGCGGGAGAAAGGCTTAGTTTAGTAAAATTTAGCAACGAGGTAGAGTTATTGCGACACCGTGATCAGTTAGATAAAGTTTTCAAGAAGATACAAAAGGAAGGCAAGGGGAAATATCTTATTGTTTGTACTGGTCATCAGGGCGAGCCGAGGTCCATATTGTCGAGAATGATTCGAGGGGAATTAAACTTTAAATTCGAGCCTGGTGATGTTGTCATTTTCAGCTGCACGGTCATTCCTGTAGAAGTGAATATTCAAAATAGAGAGAAAATGGAGAAGCTATTGCGGGCAGCAGGAGCGCGTATTTTTCGGGATGTTCACGTTTCTGGCCATGGTGCGAGGGAAGATCATCGTGAGCTGTTGCAAATGATACAACCGGAGCACATCATTCCTATCCATGCTGAACCGGCTAAGGGGAAAATGATTGCCGAACTGGCTGCACAGTTGGGATTTAAGAATACGCACGTGATGGAAGATGGGGAACGGTTAACGCTTAAATAAGTAGTTTATTACAACAAATTTTATAAAGTGTTTGTGTGTGGAGCTTCTTGGGGGTAATTATGAAATTAGTCTTAGCTGAACCAAAATACTTTAAAGATAGCATTTCTATCATCTCAGAACTAGTTTCAGAAGCAAAGTTTACCGCTTCCACCAATGGCTTAAAATTGGTAGCCATGGATCCTGCCAATGTAGCCATGGTGGTGTTTG
>CAYXOT010000128.1:0-2737 GCA_964466985.1 uncultured archaeon | reverse complement strand
TAAGAGACAGTTGTAGAACAGTCTGACAAACTTATTAGTTTTGTGGACGCGCCTGGGCATGAAGGATTTTTGCGCACAGCTATTCGTGGAGTAGTTGGACAAGACATCGATTATGGTTTGCTTGTAGTAGCTGCTGATGATGGTGTAATGAACATGACTAAGGAACACTTGGGTTTGTTATTGGCCGTAAATCTTCCTGTAATTGTATGCATGACGAAAGTCGACAAAGTGGGCAAGAAAAGAATCGAAGAAACCGAATTGCATATAGAAGAATTGCTGAAACATGTCGGGAGAATTCCATATCAGATAAAAGACGAGAATGATTTGAATGTTGCGGTTGACAAGCTAGATACAATTGTCCCGATAATAAAAACTTCGGCTGTGACTTTGGAAGGCTATGATATTTTGAATAAATTGTTGTTTGCATTGCCTGAAAGGAGAAGAAATTTAGACAAGCCGTTCCTGATGTTTATCGACAAGATATACAATGTCTCTGGTGTAGGTACTGTAGTTTCCGGAACTATCAAGCAGGGAAGGCTGCAGGCTGGAAGTGAGTTGTTGTTAGGGCCTGATGCAACGGGCAATATGAAAAAGGTCAAAGCGCCTAGCATAGAAATGCACTATCACAGGCTGGCGGAGGCTGACACAGGATTCGTTGTTGGAGTTGCATTAAGAGGGATGAATTATGACGATGTTAAAAGAGGGATGATACTCTGTTCGCCGGAATTGAACCCAAAGCCAATAAAGAATTTCGAGGCGGATGTGCTTGTTCTTACACACCCGACAAGGATAACTAATGGGTACGAGCCGGTTGTCCACCTCTTTACCGTAGGCGAGTCTGCCAAAGTCGAATTGATTGACAAAGAGTATCTGAAATCTGGTGAAAATGGTAGGTTAAGATTTGCATTCAAATATTCGCCGCATTATCTGGAGGAGGGGGACAGGTTTGTTTTCAGGGAAGGTAAGACTAAAGGAATAGGGACTGTGACGAAGATTTTAAATTGAAGATACAAAGGTAGATATGAAAAACTACAATAAGAAAAGTGTTGTATTTTATTATGATGTGCTAACTGAACCCTATAGACATTTCTGGGGCGATTTCTTCCATCCTGGTATATTCGAAAACAGCAGAGAGACTTTAAGGAACGCATTATCCAGAACCCATGAATTGCTTTTGAAAGATTCCAAGCTAAACTCCTCTAGCATAGCGATAGATTTAGGGTGTGGGATAGGTTCACTGTGTTTTTTGATAAGTAAAAGAATTGGTTGTAAAGTCGTTGGAGCAAACTTTTCAAAGTTTCAATTAAAAATAGCCCGAAAGTTGGCAAAGAAATACAAACTTGGTAATGTAGAATTCAGGGATATAGATGTCAGTCAAATCAAAACGCCAAAAGATACATTTGATGCAGCATTTTTGATTGATGTTGCTTGTCACTTCCCAAACAAAAAGAAAGCTTTAGAAAATATTTTTAAAATTATAAAACCAGGTGGCCGGCTTATAGTCATGGACTGGCTACAAAAAGACTCTTTAAACTTATTTGAGAAAGAGCTTTTGATTAAGCCGTTCAACAAATACTGGAACTTTCCTTATATAGAGTCCTTCGAAGGATACCAAAAACTATTTAGGAAGGTTGGGTTTAAGATAGTGAAAGCGTATGACATAACAAACAAAGTCAAGAGAAACTGGGAGATGTTCTACGATATAGCATTAAGGGAAGTTGGAAGAATGAGCATTAGAAAAATGATAACGTATATTAAAAATCCTCTGATGGCTTTGAATAAGCGTAAATATGAAAAAATAGCTGAAAATCAGTTTTATGCAAACATCTTCGCAAAAATTTGTTCTGATGCTAGACTTTTCAAATACGGCTACTTTGTTTTAGAAAAATGATTATTATGACTAAGATTTTGAATTAGACTATTTGAGCTTTTGTAGAATTCTCTTCCTCATCTTATATGTATTTCCGTGCATGATATACCCGAACCATCCTTCGAGAATTTTTTCAATATGCTCTCTCTCTCTCTATTGGTCAATGTATAGAAACTGTTTAGCCTTCTTTCAAAATTCCTTATATTGCTTTTCTTAGGAAGCTTGTAATGGTAGAATACTCTAAACCCCAATAGAGTAATTCCATGATATAGTGGAATGATTTTAGATTTTTCTGGATGTAATTCTAATTTTAATTTTTGCTTGAGAAAGTTGTTTATTAGCCATTTGTACAACATAAGTTTTTCTTTTGATCTATGAAGGATGAGAAAATCATCGACGTATCTGATATAATATTTTGCTTTTAGATTGTGCTTGATGTAATAATCCAGTTCACTTAGATAGACATTAGCGAAGAACTGGCTTGTGAGATTTCCCAGAGGCATTCCCTTTCCTTGAATTTTGAAATCGTGGTTGTTAAGTACTGCTTCAATAAGTTGTAGAACCTTATAATCGTTTATTTTCTTGCTTATTATTTTCATCAGAATTTCATTGTTTACTGTATCAAAGTAATGCTTAATATCGGCTTTCAATGCGTAGCCGACTACCATATTGTTATCTTTTGCATCTCTTAACAATTCTCCGACCCTGCTAACTTTTCTTTTGAACTCATCAAATCTTTTTAATCCGGCATGAACACCTTTTTTCTTCCTATTCGCATAAGTATCAAAAACGAAAATTTTTTCGAAAATAGGTTCTATTATGTTGCATATAGCATGATGAACTACTCTGTCTCTAAATGCGGAAGCA
>CAYXOT010000127.1:0-2740 GCA_964466985.1 uncultured archaeon | reverse complement strand
GCTGCCCAGTCATTCTACAAAGACGTGAGCAAGCTGAGCTGCTGCACAGAGTGATGATGTATGAAAAATTTATCTGAAACTAAGGAATTCCCTGATGTGCAGGGAAGAAAAGACAACAAGGGAATTACACTTGCAAAAGCAGGCATAAGGCATTTCAAAATGCTCCTGAATGTCTATAACAAAGACAAAGGTATGCAGCATGTTACAGCGGAAATCAGCATATACACATCGCTGATTGCCGAAAAGAAAGGCGTTCATCTTAGCAATCTTATGGACGCTTTGCATACGTGCGCATCCTGCACAATTGACAGGGAAAATGTAAGGCGGATTCTTGAAACTGCCAAAGGCGACGCCGATAAGGCATTCGTGGAGATGGAGTTCTTTTATTTTATAGAGAAAGCAGCTCCTGTATCAAAAACAAAAAGCATGCTTGATTACAAATGCAGAATTGTTGCAGAACTAGGCGAAGCATACGATTTCGTGATAGAAGCCGACGTGCCTGTAATCACACTCTGTCCGGACAGCAAGGAGATAAGCAAATATGGCGCACACAACCAGAGAAACACTGTTACCATAAAAGCGAAAGGCAATGGCATATGGTTTGAAGACCTGATTCAGCATGCCGAAAAGAACGCAAGCTGCGACATTTATCAGATACTGAAGAAAGAGGACGACAAATACGTCTCTGAAACCATGTACGAAAATCCTCAGTTTGCAGAGGACTTGGTGCGTAACGTAGTTGTCAGCATGAAAAAGGATACAAGAATATCATGGTTCTCTGTTGAAACAGAGAGTTTAGAGAGCAATCACAATTACAACGCTTACGCAGCATTTGAAATGAGGTGAGAAAAATGATATACAAAGAATTCACGCTACCAATCTCGATCGAGGATATGAAACAATTTTACACTATAGAAGAAAAGAAAATCCCACGCAGCAGGCCGTATGTATGGTACATGTTTGTCATGTCCGCTGATGGAGTAGGCTCGCTTAAAGAAGAAAATTATCATGACAAGGGCATAGGGTTGAGCGGTCCTGGACTTGCTCTCAAGCAGTTCAGGGATACAAGGCCCGAGGCAAGGGGTGCATATGCAGACTGGAGGCTGCTCCAATATGGCTGGGCAATTGCAGACGCGGTAGCCAGCGGTTCCGGAGTGCTTAAGGCAGAGCCAAACCTTACGTGGATGCCCGTTGATCCTGACCTGTCAGAATACAGGACAGCACTTGCGAAAGAACTGCCGCTAAGAGTCCTCATTACAGGGAACGGGTTTAGCGCCAAAGAGATGAGTTATCCTGTTTTCAGGCCTGAGGGCTTCAGGACATTGGTAGCCACATCGGAACGGGGCTACGAGCGCATGCAAAATGAAATGGCTTCTGTTAAAGAAGAGCCAACTGCCGAATTCAAGACATTCGGCTCTGACCGCGTTGATTTCGCGGAGATGCTTAGGATTCTCCGCAAAGAGTATAATGTAAAGCTTCTTGACCTACAGGGCGGGCCTGATATCGCAGGCCAGTTTTTCGAGCAGGGACTTGTTGACGAGTACAGGCTTACGGCTTCGCCTGCTATCGCAGGAAGTATAAACTCTGAAGGCAAGCAAAGGCCTGGACCTGTTAAAACCGGTTTTGGCCCTGAAAGCATCGTGACAATGGAGCTCGTGGGGCTCGGGGTGAGCGGCAGCCACACTTTTCACAGGTATGAAGTAAGGCATCATAAATGAGGTGATTTCATGGGAATAGCTAAGCCAACAATAGAGCAGCTCATAAAAGAAAATGAGCAGCACTACTGCAGGGATGCGGAAGATGTTTGCGTAAAAATGATAGCTGTTGCAAACCTTCCTTCACGCTTCGGCGATTTTCAGGTAGTTGCATTCTACAACAATCATGACAAAAAAGAGCATGCCGCCTTTGTTCATGGGGATGTATGCGGCAAAGAAGATGTCTCTGTAAGGCTACATTCAGAATGCCTTACAGGCGATGCAATCGGCTCTTTGCGCTGCGACTGCCGGGATCAGTTAGAAGAAGCGCTCAAGCAGATAGGCAAAATGGAAAACGGCGTGCTTCTCTACCTCCGCCAAGAGGGCCGCGGGATAGGATTCATAAATAAGATAAAGGCGTATCAACTTCAGGACCATGGCTACGATACCGTAGAGGCAAACGAGGCGCTGGGATTCAAATCAGATGAGCGCGACTACGATATTGCAGCGCATATGCTTAGGTCGCTAAATATTAAGTCTATAAAACTTATGTCGAACAACCCGGATAAAATCAAAGACTTGAAAATGCATGGGATAAAAATAACAGGCAGGATTCCAGTTATTATTCAACCAAATGAGTACAATAAATTCTATCTTGAAACCAAGAAGAATAAATCCGGCCACATGCTCGATGGGGACCAGCCTGAAGGCCTGTTCGAGCAAGATGATAATTTAGTGGATTATCATCATTAGAAATAAAAAGTGATTCAATGCAGTGCACGATGTGCGGAAATGAAATATCTGGAATCGGCTGCTATTGCACAAGATGCACAAATGAAAAGTGCATAACAGCGAGCTACTGCGCTAAGCACTTTTCTGAGTGTACGAAATCTTCAGGCTGCAGGTGTGATTTTGAATGGTAAAGGAAACAAAGAAATCCGGAAAAACCTTGTACGCATGCGAAGAGTGCGGCTTTGCGTACAAAGAAAAGTCTTGGGCGGAGAAATGCCAGAATTGGTGCTCCAAGCACAGCAGCTGCAATCTGG
>CAYXOT010000126.1:0-2758 GCA_964466985.1 uncultured archaeon | reverse complement strand
ACTCCGATAAAAAGGGAGCTGAACTCTTCAACACTTCAAAAGAAATACCTGGAAGGGCACAAAACAGCGATAGTGAGCAACATGGACAAGATAATGGCATTGGTCGCGTCTAGATATGCTGAGCTTGATTTGAATCTGGCCGATTCCATAGTGTATAATGGCAGGCTGATTATAGAGAAAGTGCTGAAAGCAGAGTCATTCGAAAAAATCGCAGAATTGGATCCGGTTTTCAAATCCAAAATAACCCTGCCTGTATACGATTTATTCATCAGGCATTTGAAAAAGTCCCGCATTTCAATGATTTGAATGTCCGATGTCGACGACGAAATAGACCGGTTGAAGATGAAAAAAGTCGAGATAACCCACAAGCTCAACATGTCGGAATTTGTCGATGAAAAGGAAGATTGCAGGGAAGAGCTGGATGCAATCCAGCGGCAGATAGAAATCTTGGAAAGAATGAAATAGCTAATATTTTTTGCCTATGAGCAGCTTGAACATTATCATTATGAACACAATCAGAATTATGGCGCCCCCGCCAACTATCCAAAGCATCGGGTTTGTGATGTCTAGAAACCAGGGCATAGTCATCCTCCGGAAGGAACAGTCTCCTGTTGCTTCTTCTTGCGTTTAAATTTGTCAAAGAAGTTTTTAAGCGTGCCCAACAGAGTCCTTTTTTCCCCTCCTCCAGCACCAAAAACATATTCGCCGGTCTCAGCCTTGTAACCCCTCTTTGCAGGCCAAAACATATATGCGAGAGCAACTGAAACGACAAGAACAGCAGCAACTATTATTATCCAAACCTTCCCCGGTATCTCCACAATTGCCGCAGAAGGCTCGCTTTTTAGCAGGCTTTCAATTTCAGAAATCAGAGATTGTATGGTTTCGAATTTTTGTTGCGCTTGGAAATAGTCATTTGCCCCGGCATAGTCCTCGGCTTGTTTGATTGCGGCCTTCAGCTCGTTAATCTTCTGTCCGACAGATTCGCTATTGTTCAGCTGCGCTTTGACATCATTGAATTCGCTTTCCAATTTGCTTGCGCCAAGCTTGTAAATCTCTATCGTGTCGTCTATTTTAAGTTTCGTTGCTGAAGACGGCAACACCCTCGCTGTAAAGTCTTGCGTTACAGTGTCGTTTGAACTTTTTGCGACAAATCTTGCGTTGTAATCCTTTACGCCAGCGTCATGCGGTATGTTGAAAACAACAGAAAATGTGGTGTTAACTCCGGATCCGGTATTCACAGCGGATTTGTCTATGCTGTACCATGACTGGTCGATCCCCTCAATTTCCAGAGAGATGTTTTGATTGACAGTTCCGGTATTCTTCACTCTTATTTCAGATGTAGCCGAAGAGTTTTGTGTGACCTCAACAATTGCAGGAGCCTGTGTAAAGCTAAGGGTGGCAAGAGGTTTCGGCCTGATGTACAATGTGTTCTTGATGCTGCCTGTCGTATAATTTTGGTTGATTGTGTTGTTGCATAAATAGGCGTATGTGCTGCCCGCCAAGAAAGTCTGCACATCAGGATTCGACACTGCAGTCTCATTTCTATAAAGCTTGGCTGTCAGCAGATGATTTCCTACGGTACAGCTTACATTTGTCTGCACAGGCGTGTCCAGTGTCCATTGCGGGATTATCGACAGCGTTAAAGTTGGCGATGCTTTTTCTATTGTAAATGAGCCGGACGTTATGTTGAAAGTATGGTTGGAATAGACGCCGTATATTGTCCATGTATGGCTTCCTGCTGGAATGGTCTCGCTGTACGTGTACACAGTCAAGGAGGAATTTGACAGGGTGATGTTTGTGCTGTACCATGTTCCTTGTATGAAAATATCAGATAAGCTCGGTGCGCTGTTAAATGTCACGGTTATGTTGCTTGTTGTATTTGAGAATGAGACAGGGATGTTAGCTGTGGATTTGGTAAAACCTGGTGTTGTCGCCACATAGAAAGTAGCAGAATTACTCGTGTAATTTGCATTGCCTGTGACACTGACAGTATAATTATGCAAGCCCAGACTTGTGATCGTATCATTTGTCGAAAAGGGGGTCGGTTTCAGTGAGGCTATCGTAGTACCGTCTCGTGCTATCGTGATGTTGCATGTAGATTGTATGCATGCTGAAGCACCAGTTACATTCACAGCAGTGTCTACAAGCGATGTTATGTTGCCGTTCAATGTGCCGTTCAAGTAAATGCTGAGCGTATTTGCAGCCTGCCTGATTAGATATGTGAACTGAGGAGTGGAATTGAATGTGTTATTAGTGTCGTTTGCATACACCCTCCAGACGTATGTGCCTGCAGTCAGATCACTTACGTTCAAATAATAACCACTGGTCACATTCCTCATAGTGTCGTTATGCGGCGTGCCACTGCCGGTAATGTTATGCTCGATGAGAACTTTAGAAATATCTATATTGTCTGACCATGTCAAATTAAACCAGTAAGATTGATTGACGGCATAGGTTGTGTTTGTTACAGGAAATGTAACGTTGCTTGAATAAACAGGTGCTGTATTGTCAAAAAGCGTGAAAGACACGTTGCTGGAATTGAAAACTGAGTTGATGTCCAACGTTGTTATATTGAAGCTAGAACTCCCAGTAGAAGACGGTGTGCTCACATACACCCAGAAATATTGCGTCGCGCCGTTTCCTACTATTCCGATAGAAGAACCGTTTATCCAAGACGGCGAAGTTGTCGAAGCTGTGTATGAGGTTGTGGTCGTGCCTGAGGTTCCTGTGAACGTGAATCCAGACGGAAGAGTTATGT
>CAYXOT010000125.1:0-2767 GCA_964466985.1 uncultured archaeon | reverse complement strand
AAACTAGAACTAGTAAAGGGAGAATTGCCAGAGCAGAAATTTTCTTTATTAAAAGCCTATCTGGAAAAGATACCAACAGAATCATTTCCTCATCATATCTTCCAGCCAAAACAGGATGCAGAAGAGTTATCACGTTCATCGCAAATAAAATTCGAAACTCTTGGTTTTGTTAAACTGGAAAGGCAGAATCTGTCCAATGCCCTGGCATCGCTGGGGTTGCAATTGGCCAAGACCAACCGTGAAAGGCACGAGGCGGTGCAGAACTTCATGATAACAAACGATTCCGTGACAGTCGCCTGCGAAGTTCCATTGTATCTGACGGCTGGCGACATAGGCTATTTCAAGAGCAAAGGGTTTGTTTTCAATTTCGAGGACTATCAGACGCCGATAACAGGGCACATAGATGTCCTCCAGGTAAGAAACGGCCTTATTCACATACTCGACTACAAACCGGGTGCCGAGAAAGTAAATGCGGTGAATCAGCTGACAATATATGCATTAGGATTAGCTTCACGAACCAAGCTGGCAGTAAAGGACTTCAAGTGTGCATGGTTCGACGATAGGCGCTATTTCGAGTTCTTCCCGCTGCATGGGGTATATCCGAAATGAAATTTGTCATTTTATCTCCAATCAAGAGATACCTTCTTAACCTACCCCGGATAATTCTAATTCAATAGGAGGTGCCAAATGAAAAAGATGGACGCCATGGGTCGGGTTGTGTTCGTACTGCTCGTCGTGGGTGCATTGAACTGGGGAATACTCGGTTTGACGGCTCTAGTAGGCACAGGCACGAACGTTGTTAACTTGATTCTGGGCAGCATCCCAATGCTTGAAAACCTGGTCTACATCCTAGTTGGTGTAGCTGGGCTGTACAAGATATACAAGGTAACAATGAGCAAATAACAATTTAATGGATTTTTAATTTTTTCGCAATTTTTACTCAAATATTCAGCCCGGATTCTTTCCTTGCAAAAGAAAACTTTATAAGTAAGAAAATTCTTACTTAACCTATGTTGAAGGACGAGCTCAGATTCAAGACCATAAAAGTTTCCCAAAAAGGGCAAATTTCTATCCCAGCAGATATCAGAAAAGACCTTAAAATCAAAGAAGGTGAAGAACTTTTACTGATTAAGAAAGGTGGAAAAATAGTTTTAGGAAAACCAGAAAAGTTTGCTAAAAAAATCAAAAATGAAGACGAACTTTTCTGGAGAATGCTATCGCAGAAAGCTATGGAGCGAGCTTGGAGCAAAGAAGACGAAATCTGGGATAAAATTTATGTGGAAAACAAATGAATCAACGGGATTTGGCTTGGGTAAGAATACCTTTTACAAACTTAGGAGAAAGCAAAGTTAGACCTGCTATCATAGTATCGAACGACGGCTATAATGAAAAAGTAAGTGATGTTGTTATTTGTGCCCTCACTTCTAAGCTAGAAAACAAACCTTACAGCATTTATGTAACTACTGAAAATTTAGAAACTGGGAAACTGCCTGTGAAAAGTATAATAAGAGCCGATAAGATAATGGAGGTGGAAAAGGCTCTTGTAGTCAAATCATTCGCAAAGCCAGATATCAAAACTTTCGATTCTCTAATAGAGGAAATAATAGAACTCATTAAAAGATATTGATTAGGTGATTAAATGAAGTCTTGGTATGATAAAGAAGATGTGTTAAATGTTGAGATAAGCGATGACGAGTATTGGAAGAGTATAGAATTACCTAATGGCATCGTCATTGACATCGGTAAAAAGGGGACGATTACTGGCATCGAGATTTTAAGAGCAAGCAAAATATTTTCTGGAGATGTTAAGAGAGTAATAGAAGTAGCTAGAAAAGAACCCACCTGAACAGAATAGACCTAAATCTTAAACGCTCAGACCGAATTCCTTCCTTGCCACGTCCCTAAGTATTCTTATTAAATTAACAAGCTGGCTTCTATTAACGGCAACTGCTCCAACAGACTTGAACTTGCTACTCGCCCTAATCAGATGATCGTGTTTAGTTTGGTTTATCCTCAGAAATTCTTCCTCGGACTCGTATCTTGGTTGCTTGAAAACATCAATCCATAATTTGTCCATGTTACTCAAGTCAATTCTTCCAACAAACTTGCTCGGGCCAACAGAGTAATATATCTTGGCCGGGCCTTTCTCATCATAGTTGACCTTCTTCTCGATAAGCATCCTTTCCAGCAGTTTCGTTACAGTATGCCTATTGAGATCCAGTTTCTTGGCGATGTCATGTATCGTCATCCCTCTTACGCTTTCGTTCAGCGTATCAAAAATTCTTTTCTGGTTTTTTGTGTCGTATTCCACTTCCTTTGTAGTTCTGAATTCCATTAAACCACCGAAATTTATATAGAATTTGGAGTTTATAAAGCTTGCGGATTAGTGTATAGAAACAAATCAGGGGTTTTCTAGCCGTTTCCGGGCGATGGAAGCGCGATTATGCCTGGATAAGGTGCAGAGTGACTCCCTTGCAAAAGATGTGGGAAATGAACCTCCGATATCTTTAAATAGTACCACACTCTAAGTAATAGATAGACATTAAATAATAACAAAAGGAGGTTGATTAAAATGTCAATAGTGACGGTATTCAAATTCGGTAACTTGTTCGACCCGTGGCAGGTTGCCAAGTCGCTGAACGGGCAAAAGAAAGGCGAGAGCTGGGTGAGGGCGTTCGTGAGCAGGTACAACAGGAACGAGATTGTCGCGAATTTCTGGTCCTACGAGGATGTTGAAGACAGCATAAACAAAATCTTCGACGAAGAC
>CAYXOT010000124.1:954-2795 GCA_964466985.1 uncultured archaeon | reverse complement strand
CCTCTGGCTTGAGATCTCTGTCATCTAATGTATGAAACAAGTATTCAGATGCTATTACTTCATCCTGCGAGATCTCGTCAATGATAAAGTATCTAGGCCTTCTTGGATAGTCTAGCAGCAAGCGAATGAATTTCTCATTCTCAAATAGGGCCAATGTACCTTTGTAGTCCTTGTCAAATTTCTTATCCAGGTCTGAAGCAAATGACTTGAGGTCGCCGTCTGGTATGAATTCAGCAAGCTTCGTCCTGAATTCCGGATCCATTTCCCTTGATATGTAATTCAGCTTTCGTTTCAATGTCTGGACATTTTCCTTCGGCATGAACTTCATTTTTATCTGCTTTATGACCTCGCCGATATCTTTCGCTTTTCTATTCTGATAGAGCTCTCCGAACTCTGGAATCTTTTCTTTGAAGGCTTCCATGATGCCTACGCAATCGAATATCGTGAAGTGTGTCTTCCCGATTTCATCGCATCGTCTTGTGCCACGGCCTATCATCTGCCAAAGAAGCACATAGGATTTTACAGGCCTTGCAAAAATAATATTTTCTATGGCTGGTATGTCCACACCCGTGGATAGCATATCGACTGTCACAGCAATCATTGGGTATCTCCTATTCCTGTATTTTCTGATGGTGTCTAGCGGCCGGTCCACACGATATGTAATCTTCTCGGCTACCCTATCTCCTAGGTGAGAATATTTTTCCCTGAACAATTTCACTAGCTGATCTGCATGAGCATCGTCCACAGCAAAAACAAGTGTTTTCTGGTCTTCTTTTATGTATCTATCGACTTCATCAACGATTCTGCGATTTCTGTCAATCACAGTGATCTTTCTTTCTATTTCTGATGTATCGAATTGCATCTCATCCTCTGGCATTACTGTAGAAGCAACTCCTGTATCTTTGTCCCTGAGAATCAGAGGTTGGCCAGGCTGTATTGTGACACCGCTCGTAGTGATATCGGTCTTGACTGTGACCACATCGAAATCTACGAGCCATCCATCTTTTATAGCCTGTTCATACGGATAAGAATAAACCATATTCTGATCAAAATAGGCATACGTATGCGCTGCCGGAGTTGCAGTAAGACCTATTTGCTGACTATCGAAATAATCAAGTACGGCCTTCCATTTGTTGTAAATGGACCTGTGACATTCATCGGAAATTATGCAGCCAAATGTTTCTATAGGTATCGTTGGGTTGTATGCCAATGATGTATCTTCAGTATCCCATTCCCACGGATCATCTGATTCGATAGGGCGTTCTGGAAATTCCTCACCTTTCAGGATGCTATAAAGTCTTTGAATTGTGCAAATATAGACATCCGCGTTCTTTGGGATTGCGCTCTCATTTATGTTAACAACATTATAAATTTTATTGAATTTCAGTCCTATCTCTGGCTCGAAGTTTGCGAATGCATCTTCTGCCTGCCGACCGAGCTCTCTCCTGTCGACAAGGAATAACACATTCTTGGTCATGCCAGATTTGAGCAGCCTGTAAATAAGAGAAACCATAGTGAAAGTCTTTCCGGTACCTGTTGCCATGTGTAGCAGCATTTTTCTTTTATTGTCAAGAAACGCTTTTTCTATTGCTGCTATGCCTTCTTTCTGATAAGGACGCAAGAATACATTATCATTCTCTACTGTAGCTAGAAATTGCCGTGCGTCTTTATCCTTGAAGTTAAGCATTTCCATCAATGTCTCAGGTTGATGAAAATGAAACACTTTCCTTGACCTACTTGACGAGCTTCGCAAGTCTTGGAACCATATTTCGTTTCCGTTGCTGGAATAAATGAACGGTATCTTGAATTCATCGAAATCGAACGGTGAATCTGGAAAGTCT
>CAYXOT010000124.1:0-944 GCA_964466985.1 uncultured archaeon | reverse complement strand
GAGTAAGAGAATCATAAGGTTCGCGTGCCGCTTTCTTCGCCTCCACTATAGCCAAAGGATTCCCATTCACGAAAAGAACGTAGTCAGAAGGCCCACTCTTTGTATGAAACTCTGTTATAGCTACATTGCTATTTGGAATCTTCATCTCTGGCTTGAAAGGAATTATAGGCCAACCTACTTGCTTGAGTTTCTTGTCTATGATTTCCTTTCTCGTTTTCCACTCAGAAATCTTAACCACAATAACACCTCATACTCTGATCACATTCGCTTCCTTCAAGCTTGTATATGTATTGCTCCCTATCACGACATGATCCAAGACTTCCACACCCATCATATTCCCTAGTTCGATCATCTGATTCGTTACAGCGATATCTTCACGACTTGGAGTCGGATCACCAGAAGGATGGTTGTGCACAAAAATAACAGCAGCTGCAGATTCTGTTAAGGCTTCTTTGAATACTTCACGTGGGAAAATAGCATTTGAGTTAATAGTCCCAGTAAATATGTGTTTGCATTTGATCAAGTTGTGTCTGACATCTAGGAATATCGCATAGAAATTTTCCTTCTTCGCATGCTGAAGTCGCTTCATCAAAAGTTTCGCCACGTCAGAAGTAGTAGTTATTTTTTGCTTATTCTTCTTAGGGTACGCATCCAATCTCTTTACAAGCTCGAATGCGGCAACTAATTGGCAGGCCTTAGCTTCGCCTATGCCATAGATGTTCTTTAGTTCTGCAGCATTCACTTCCGACAGTTTGCTAAGATCGTATTTGATAAGTAACTTGTTGGATAACTCTAGCACGTTTTCTTGTTTCGTGCCTGTTCTGAGAAGTATGGCTAAGAGCTCGCTATTGTTCAGAGCCTGGGGGCCAAATCTAATCAAGCGCTCACGCGGACGTTCAAACTTCGGCAAATCCTTTATACGGATTTTGTACAGTATCTTGTCT
>CAYXOT010000123.1:0-2819 GCA_964466985.1 uncultured archaeon | reverse complement strand
TTACAAGAACATAAGTAGAAAAGTGCTGGAAAATTGGACTTAACGTATGGCATTATGAGAAGTTTCTTGAGCGGAGCAAAAGGCTGCAAGCCGTCCCCGAGCACCGCAACGAAGTGAGGGGCGGAGAGTTCGAGACGCCGAACCATATTATTTCTGCGAAGCAGACAAATATTTTAGGGGTGCCCGCTTATTTCGCTTAATTCATGTGTATTGTAAACTTTGATTTTATCTTGCACTTTCAGTTTTTTGTCATTGCTCCAGATTGCGCAATTCAATTTTAATGCAAGTGCAAAATACGCCATGTCATCAGGATCGGGAGTAATCTTTTCTGCTTCTTCAACATAAGGGACAAGTTCTTCAAGAGGAACAATAATAATTCTTCTCTTCAGTATTTCAAGAAGTCTGAAAAATTCCTCATCTGTTCTTTCCGTTTTCTTGAGAAGTTCTTCTTTGTGTTTTTCAAGTTCTGTGAGGATATATTCTGGGGTAAAAAGATGAAGTGAACCGCTAAAGAGAAGATTGTAAGCAAACCTATCTTTAATCAAAGCTGAAAATAGAACATTAGCATCTATGACGAGATCCATATTTACCTCGCCATTTTGCGCAATCTATCACTTACAGATTTACTGACCTCTTTTCCTAATCTCAAAGCGTCAGCTTCAGTTAGTTTACTCTTTTCTTTAAATTTTCTCAAAAATTCCATATCTTCTATCTTCTGCATGAATGCTTGCCGAGCTACTTCGGACCAGTTCATCTCCGGAAAAGAATCCATCTTCTGCTTCATCTCATCCGGAACAGCTAAAGTCAAGGTCGTCATTTTTCATACCTCCTGTGTTATGTGTGATTCATTATAATATGTGTAAGTATATAAATGTTTCTATTGTGAGGGCTGTGGGACATAATTAATCGTTCACGTGCTTGACAACTGTCTTTGTGACGATCACGTAGACCCTTCTTCCGAGGTATCTTTTCGGGACATCTGCCTTGGCAGAGGTTCCGATTGGTGTGACGGTTCGTTCTAGAAATCCTTCAATTTTGTTGTCGTTGAGGTAGAGATTTCCTTGTTTGAGCTCTATTTTTCTTGGCATCATGATAAGATAACTATAGATATATTTAAATATTTGTATTGTCTACTACATAAATATGGTATTACGGAACAAGAAACTCCAGCAACGGGTTCGAGAAATTCAACAGTTTATCGACGAACAATACAAACCATCACACCCGGCAAAACCGCGTGATTGGTGCGCGTACGAGCAACAATGGTATGCGCGTCTCCGCCACGCCACCGACCTCTTGGAACCACTTGTTGCGGAGGCTTGCTCGAGGATACGAGTGCATGCTGGTCCTGGGCCAAAGCACGCGCTGGATCTGCGGCAGCGCGTGCTGATTCTTTTGCTTCAGCGCTGGTGCGACCAGAGCAATCGCATGATGAGTTGCCTATTGTTGCTGTTTAGTGCGCTAAGCAAGGTACGCCTCAGTTACAAAAGTGTTGAACGATTATACTCGGACCACGACGTGCTTCTTGCATTGCACAACCTGCACGTCTTGATTCTCAAGAAACAAGGCGTCGACGTTGTCGACGCATGTGGCGACGCTACAGGATACTCGTTAACGATCACCAAACATTACGCCACAGAAGCCACACGACGAAAAGACAAAGCAAAGACGCAAGATGGTGTGAAGAAGTTCGTGTATGTCTTCAGACTTTTGGACCTCGACACGCACCTATACCTCGCATATGGAACAAGCTTCAAGAGCGAACGAGAAGCCTTCGACCAAGCCGTCCAAATGCTGCGCGCACTCGACGTACGAGTGCGCAGCATTCGGCTTGACAGGTACTACAGCGCCCCTTGTTACGTTGACGAGTTTCCCGACGCTATTGTGTATCTCATTCCAAAAAAGAATGCAAAACTCAAAGGCGGTGGCCATTGGAAGCGAATGCTCATTGACTTCTACAACAACCAGACAAGATATCTTGAACAGTACTTCAAGCGCAACAATTCAGAAAACGAGTTCGGTAACGATAAAAAACACTTTGGTTGGGGACTTCCCCAACGACGTGACGACCGCATTGACACTGCATCATTCGCCATCACCGAACTCCACAACCTCCTACACCTCAACGAACAAACCGGCTAATATGTCCCACAGCCTATTGTGAGGTGGCAGTTTCAGTAAAATTTAAATATCGGAATATTCCTATAGTTGTATATGTGGGCATTGAAGATAAAAGTTAGAGAAAAATGGAACATTTACAATGAGCGACAGCGATACATCAAGAACAATAATCAGAGGGTAATTTCTATCTCGTAAAAACCGAAGGCTCATCAAATAAAAGAAGTCAGGGGGTCGCCGTTCCTAAATTATTAATGGTTTATTTTCTGGATATTCAATACCGGATAATTTATAGAAGTCTCTTATCGTTTTGGGTCGCCATTTAGTCTTTTATACGCTTCTCTTACTTGTGTAATTTTATCTTTAATGTCTTTATCTTGGATTTCTCCAAAACTATTCGGATTATCATTGTGTTCGTGAATGAGGGGTTCTTCATAAGTGTGTACAATTACTCTTTTTCTTCCATTAAATTCTACTTTTGGAATAAAGTAAGTTACTCTTTGATTTTTCTCATCAATATCTTTAACAGCAGTAAAATGTGGATAAGCGGTTAAGTAAAGATTTCCCTGTTCATGAAGAACATTATAAGCCTGCCACCGTTCATGATCAGAATGTTGTTCGTGTTGGTCTAAAAATCCAATAACTCTTGTAACTGTCTCAATTGGAACTGTTAAATCTGGATGTGATGGAGAGTGCATGTC
>CAYXOT010000122.1:0-2821 GCA_964466985.1 uncultured archaeon | reverse complement strand
ATACAGGCCTGCGCGTTGCGGACTTGAATGGTGATGGGCTGCCTGATCTTGTGCGGCATAGTGCTGCAACCAGCGTTGAAACAGCAGCATGGCTGAACAATGGCTCGGGATGGGTGCGGAACGATACCTGGGTGACGCCTGTTGCCCTGTCGTACGAGACACATAACATTGGTCGGCGGCTTGGAGATGTGAACGGTGATGGATTTCCCGACATTATTGTTTCGTACGATGGCTCTCCCGGTGCAGTAAACAGAACAGTGTCCATACGCAACACCACAACACCATTCTTGTTGAAGAGGATAACGAACGAGCTTGGCGGTGTTGCTGAGATCCAGTACAACACCTCCACACGATTTAACAACACGGGAGATGATTACATCTCTGATTTGGGCTTTAATGTGTGGGTTGTTGACCGGGTGAAGCAGAATAATACAATGAGCGGAGTTTTCAATGTCTTCGGCATTACGTCCTATAATTACTCAAATGGTCTGTACAATTCAACCGATTTCGAGTTCCGCGGCTTTAAGCAGACAACAGAGTTTTTGCCGGACAATTCCACTGTTGTCCACTCATTCCATCAGGACAAGGCGCTCAAGGGAAAAGAGTATAGGATCGAAGTATATAACGGAAGCAGAAGCGTGTTTAGCATTACAAATACGACGTTTAATTCAACGTTATCAAACGGCTATTTCAGAAATTTTTTAACAGGCGAGCGGTCGTCGTTGTACGATGGGAATACTGCGAATCCAATCGTCACACGCATATCTTCATCGTATGACAACTATGGGAATTTATTAGAAAAATCGCAGCATGGAGAGGATGCGCTTGCGGGTGATGAGAAAATAGAGAGATATACATTTGCGGTGAACACGACTGCGTGGATTGTGGATAAAGTGAGCCGCTCTGAATTGGGTGGGAATGGGACAGCGGCTGCACGTGTGACACGCTACTTCTACGACAACGTGACGTTTGGAAGCGCTCCTCTTATTGGAACGTTGACCAAAGTTGAGAACTTCCTTAATGGAAGCAAAGTGAACCCAACCAACACGTTTACGTACGATTCTTTTGGCAATACCAAAACGAAAACAGATGCATTGGGGCATACAACTACTCTTCTTTATGGCATTCGGGAGGGGACGCATACGTATGCGGACAGAGTGGTGAATGCGCTTGACCAGCCGACTGATTATAGCTACGACTTTGGAACGGGAAATCTTCTTTACGAAGAAAAAAATAATATCAGAAAACGGTTTACGTACGATACGTTCGGACGACCGTTGAAAGAGATTCTGCCCTATGACAACGACTTCTTTCCGACGAAAAGTTATAATTATAGTTTTGACGGCGTTGCTCCTGAAACTGTTAAAGTTTCTTTACGAGAGCATTCCAATGTGACATCTGATGTCTATTACTTTTATGATGGATTGGGGAATTTAATCCAGTTGAAGAGTCCGGCGGACAGCGACCAGCAGGTTGTCAAGAATATCTATTACGATTCTCTTGGGAGAGTTGCGGAGGAGGATAATCCGTACTTTGATGTTTTTTCTACGTCTTTAGCGACACCAGCTGTGGCGGCAAATAAAACCCGCTACACCTACGATGCTCTTGCACGTGTCACGCGAGTTGTTAATCCTGATTCGACAAACAAAACAATCGTGTTCGACCACTCAACTATCTCCGACTACGACGAAAACAGCCATAGGCATGACTACACTCTGGATGGGTTTGGGCAGATTGTTTCGGTTGTTGAGTACAACAACGACCCGCTTCTGGGTGGGACGGAGAGGTACAATACGACGTATGCTTATTCTGTTGCGGGTGAACTGGTTGGGATTACTGATGCTTTGGGAAACACTTTCAATTTTACTTATGATACACTTGGACGGAAGACTTCTATGGATGATCCGGATATGGGGCATTGGACGTATGGGTATGACCTGGCGGGGAATTTGGTCTCTCAATCGGGAGGTAACGGCGGGTTGGTTACGGGTGATGGGTATTATCGTGAGTATGATGGGTTTGGGAGATTAAAATCAGTTCGGAGCGGTAATAATGTGAGTGGTGGATTAATCGAAGAGTACTGGTACGACCCTGATGGCATCAGAATAAAAATCAAACGAAATGACACTGCTCAAACGACGGTGTACACTCCGTTTAAGGAAGTCATGCAGATACGGAATACGTCGGGTGTTTATGATTATACTTATGTTTATCAGGATGGGACTCTTGTTGCACGTGTGAATCCCGACGGTTCGCAGTCTTTTTATCATCCTGACCATCTTGGGTCGACGACTCTTATTACGGACGGGAACGCGAATGGGATTGAGAATACGACGTACGAGCCGTTTGGGGCTGAGATTTCTGGCGGGAATCTGGATGTTAAAGGGTATACTGGGCAGTTTGATGATGAGTTGACGAATCAGTATTATTATGGGGCAAGGTATTATGTTCCGGGGAGGGGGCAGTTTGGGCAGGCTGATAATTTTATTAAAAATAAGTATAATCCTCAAAACCTTAATAGGTACAGTTACGTTTTGAATAATCCATATAAATATACCGACCCAAGTGGGCGTGTTGCTAAAGTGAATATTAATGATAAAGGAAAAACTGCAACTATCGAAGCAAAGATTTATATTTATGGACCAGGTGCTAGTGAGAAAGTTGCTAAAAAAATTCAGGAAAGTATTGACAATGCTTTTTCAGGGAACACTTTTCAAGTTGGCAAATCAAGATATTCAATTACTTTAAAAATTACTACTTCTTATGTTAAGGAAAAACCCGAACAACTGGGTAAATACGAAAACGCTATAAAAATAAAGAG
>CAYXOT010000121.1:0-2823 GCA_964466985.1 uncultured archaeon | reverse complement strand
TGGTCTTCCATCAGATTTCAAATCCCCGAACTTTTCAAGTTGTTCATTTATTTGCTCTACAATATCGAATGATGGAGCGTGAATATTGTGGTGAACATGTCTTGTCTTACCTTGAAAAATGTCTATAGTTGCAATTTCAGACGTCAGAATGAAGCCGACATCATTAAAATTAAAAACACCATTCTCACCATTTGATAATTTAGATTTCATTTCTTTCAACCAAACTGGATGTGTGAAATCCGGCGCAGAAAGAACATTGAGGCCCTTTATTTTCGCTCCAGTTGATAATGTCTCTAAACTCAACTCTTTGCTTGTAGCACGTGAATATTTCGAATGCAAGTGAAAGTCCGCTATGTATTGCATGAAATCTTATACAATCTAAATGAACACAAGTATTAATGCGACTGCTATGCACATTCCCCATATCCATGGTTTCCATATCAGTACTTTGCTTCCGTCCAATGGAGGAATGGGTAACAGATTGAAGAGTGCCAACCATGAATTAATGAAAGTTAGCTGGCTGAACAGGTGCCCGTTAAACAACGAGAAAACAAGAGCGAAAAATAAATTCGTTGCAGGCCCTGCTAGCGCAATTATACCCATTTCACCTGATGCTACTTCTGGTCGTGGTCGCCTAAATCCCCAGCGAGCAAACCTGTAAGGATGAACAACAACAGCGCCAGGCGCGACAAATCTCAACCCAAGAATCATGAAAATCAGACCGAATAAAATTCCCTGCGGCCACATCTTGTAGAAAGCAACCATGTTGAACTTTCGCGCCGTGAACTTGTGCGCCATCTCATGCAACAAAAATGCGACAACAATTATAACGACATAAGAAGGTACGAGAGAAAGATTCAACCCGAAGTTAGGGAACGGTCTCCATGAAAAAATTATGATTAAAGCAATGACAGAAATTATTATGTCCCTTATCTCTTCCTTTGTGAACATTTCCATAATCTAAATTAGTCAATGAAATATTTTAATGCGTCATCTATAGTTGAAACTTCCTTCACCGCAATTCCAACATCCTTCGATATGTCTATCCTCTGGGCTTTATATTCTGTGCTGCAGAAAGTGACAGGTCCTACTTGCTCGCATTTCCTTTCGGGTATGTAATTTACTTGGCTACCTTGGCCTTCAGGAACCAGAAACATCTTTGCGCCGACATTCTTTGCCGCAGCGGCCTTTGCAAACACAGCGCCGATAGGTCCAATCGTCCCATCTGGATTTATTGTCCCGGTAATCATCACATCGGTCGGCAATGTTTCATTCTTCAGTACAGCTATTGTTGCGATAGTTAATGCCGCTCCGGCAGATCCGCCTTCAATCACCGAAGCATCAGTTTCTATTGTGTATATCAAATCTACATTCGACAAATCCACACCAGTTATGTTCACAGCAACCGTTTCGGCAGTTCTAATTGAATATTGAGTATCCACCCAGAACAGGAGGTTGTCTATGTTTGTCAACACCCTCCCCTCGCCTTGTATGGCCTGTACTTTGAGTTTTGCAACAACACCATTGCCTTGGTTGTCAACTGCGGGCACATTTATCGTAACTGAATTCAGAGTTGTTTTCAACGGCACAATCTCTTTGTGGGATATGCCGGAAATATTTGTCTCTTCACTCGGAGTGAATATTCCTAGCAATACGAATAGGGACACTGCAACGATTCCAAAGCCTATGAATAAATCCCTCATGCAACCACAATTGAAATAGGAGGTATTCCCAAGGTTGATGCAAACTCATAATCTGGTTTATCCATATATCCTTCTCCATCATGTTACTCTCAAACATGGCACATATAACTTACCGATGCTATCTTCCGATCCTGTCGGGTTCACTATACATACCACTCCGAGAGACACGACTTCTCAGTTGGGTATATAGGCCAAATTACGAACTTATACCGTCCAAGGGCTTTCGGTTCGAGCAAAACCATTTCTCGATTTAGGCGAGGTTTAACCGCCCCGACCTACACCTCCGTAATACAATAGGACAGTAATCTAATTTAAATCTTTCTCAAACTCTTTTCAATCCTGCTCAATGCTTCCAAAATCTTTTCATAGGCAGTCGCATAGCTTAATCGGATATACCCCTCGCCATATTTTCCAAATTCATTTCCAGGAACGACCGCAACTTTAGCCTCCTTCAAGATAAAATCTGCGAATTTGGCGGACGACATCTTGAAATTTTTAATATTGGGGAAAGCATAGAATGCGCCTTCCGGCGTAGTGCAACTTATTTTCGGAATTTCATTCAACCTCTTCACGATCATTCTCCTTCTTCTATCATACTCCCTCACCATCATTTTGACATAACCAGAAGAATTTTTCAAAGCTTCAACTGCAGCCAATTGCGAAAAGGTAGGTGCAGATAATGTCGTGCATATCTTGAACTCTTTCATCTCCCTTATTAATTTTTCATTCCCAACCGCGTATCCAACTCTAAATCCGCACATCGCATAAGTTTTCGAGAAGCTCTGCACAGTTATCACTCTGTCTTCCATTCCGTTCAAGCCCGCTATGCTCACATGCTTCGACTTGTCATAAATCAATTTTTCATACGCTTCATCAGACATTATCATCAGTCTTTTTTCAACAGCGATATCAGCTATTTCTTCCAGAATTTTTTTCGACAGAACAGTGCCTGTGGGGTTTGACGGCGTGTTAATTATTAACAGCTTTGTTCTTCTTGTTATAGTTTTTTTTAAAATTTCAGGATGGATTTCAAATTCATCGTCTTCTCTCAGAGGCAGGGATTTCGCTACGCCATCAATCAATTGGACTATCGGCCTGTATGCAATGTATCCAGGATCAG
>CAYXOT010000120.1:0-2841 GCA_964466985.1 uncultured archaeon | reverse complement strand
AGTTCCGCCCAAGAGTTCATATCGACGGCGGAGTTCGGCACCTCGATGTCGGCTCGAACAAGGGTCGCTTCCAGTGTAAACTGGAATGAAAAAACTGGCTTATAACGGTGAACTCCTGATTGTACGATTCAGGTATAATAGGACAATACCGTGGGAAGCTGTGCAATTTAAACTTTTCTTATGCATCTCTCAAAAACGCAAGAAGCAATTATTATTGGTACATTACTTGGTGATGGTTGTTTAGAGCGTAATGGTAGAGGTGTTCGATTACGATTAGATCATGGAATCAAACAAGAATCCTATCTTTTGTGGAAATATAAAGAATTACATACTATTGCGACACCAAGCAGTCCTATGAAAGTTCACGCATATCACAAAATACACCAGCGATTCTATGATAGTGTCAGAATGTATACATATTCAAGCACGTTGCTTGAATCGTATTGGTGGTATTTTTATCGTGATGGCAAAAAGAATATTTCTCAAAATATTTCCAAATTGCTCACGCAACCGATTTCGTTAGCTGTATGGTTGATGGATGATGGATACAAAAGAAACGATTGTAATGCGTTCAGACTCAATACCGATTCGTTTAGCAAAATTGAACAGCGAATACTCATTCGTGTTCTTAAAACTAACTTCGATATTGACAGTGTCTTGCATAAGAAAGGAAAATATTGGAATGTCTATATTCCTCAAAAATCATCAAAAAAATTTGTTGAAATTGTGGAACCATATATTATTCCAGATCTAAAGTATAAAATTGCATTAGCCCCGTAACGACTGAATTTCTGCATAATCGCAGAATGAAGATAGCAGTGGTCTTAGCACAGGACGTTAAATAGCGCTGCTATAAGACGCCAGTCTCCGCCTTTGGCGGATGAAGATATAGTCTATACACATAGTAATATGTGAAAAATATGCAACACATCCTGGGGGTGAAGCATCTCCCAAGGGTTTGGCTGTTCGCCAATTAAAGTGTTACGCGAGCTGGGTAAGTGATTCACATGAGCCCAGCGGAAATTCTACGAGGTAAAATAAGAGAAAAAATAAACTGACTCATAACGGTGAAGTTCGAATACTTGTTACTGTGCTACAATAACAAGCAATGGATGATACCGTGGGAAGTCGTCCACAGATATATGTGGATTGACCCCGTAACGACTTGCCTATGAATATAGGCAGAGTATTCGCTTTGAGCGGATACTAACACGTCAGTTCTTACACGCGGAAAATGTAGGAAAAGGTATAGTCTGGTTCCGTTGGTAACAACGGACGCATGAGAGATCGTCAGACCGTTCAGTGGCTTTCGCCTGAAAGCTATTGAACACTCTGAATCCCTTCGAAATGTTTTTCGTCTATGAAATTAAGATATGACCAATCGCATCACGGCGGTCACTCATAGTAATGTGAGTTGATGAAGCTGATCAATATCGGTGAAACCCGAACATTTTTTTAAAATGTTTTAGGGCAATACCGAGGGAATGCATCCAAAACATTAGCATGCATTCCCGTAGAGACTACAAATCAGCCATCCCAGCCAAACCAAATCTTTGATTTGGTCGCTCGAACATTTATGAAATAAATGTTTTAGCGGATGAATGTATAGTCCAATGCACACAGCAATGTGTGGTAACATGCGTGAGACAGGTTGGTCCCCTATCTACTGCAGGCGTTGATTCTTGAGGAGATTTGTTCTCAGTACGAGAGGACCGGAATGAACTGACCTCTGGTGTGGGAGCTGTGCCGCCAGGTGCAATGCTCCGTAGCTAAGTCGGGAATGGATAACCGCTGAAAGCATCTAAGCGGGAAGCCAACTCCAAGATGAGGAATCGTTTGAGGCCCCTAAGAGATGATTAGGTTGATAGGCTCCAGGTGTACGCGCAGTAATGCGTTTAGCCGAGGAGTACTAATTCGCCGATTCTGTTAGGAACTGTGGAAATTGCTCTCCTGTTTCCGTTAGATGATTTTTGTTTTTGATTTGTTTTGAATTTTGAATACAGTGTCCTGGTGATTCATCGGAGAGGCCACACCTCTTCCCATTCCGAACAGAGAAGTTAAGCTCTCTTGAGGCGATGATACTCTTTTGGGGAAAGTAGCTTATCGCCAGGACACTGTATTTAAATGAAAAACGAAACAGGCGTAGTTCACCTTTTTGGGTTACGCCTGTTTCGTTTTTTTTTGCAAATGTATCGGGAAAATGTATAATTTCGAGGGAAATTCTTTGAACGTAGAACAATCATTTGAGGAGGTATATGTGGCATTTGTCTACTGTCCAATGTGTCAACGAAAGCTTGTGGAAAATGCTGAAAAATACCTGGCGTGTCCACGGAAGTCGTGTGGTTTCGTTCACTTCAATAATCCGATTCCTGTTGTTGCGGGGATTGTTCTTATGCATCCTGGAATTGTGATTGTACAGCGTAAATTTTCGCCATATGTAGGCGAATGGTGTTTGCCGTGCGGCTATGTGGAGCATAAGGGACATCCGCCTGACGAAGTGATCCGCGAAATTAAAGAGGAGGCAGGAATTGATGCACGAGCTCTGCTTGATCTCGGTACGATCAATCCTGATCCGGGGAAGAGAAATCAAATCATTACCTTTTATTTGTGTGAGTATGTTGGCGGTGTACTGTGTGCAGGGGACGATGCCATGAGTGTTATGCATTGTATAACACCCGACATGGTTCCAAAGCTTTGCTTTTCTACGCACAACGACAAGGTCCGCGAGTGGTGGCATGTTATTGACTGGGCATGATGCCACAAGAATAGGAGAAATGATATGTATGCGCTCCAGCTAAAAATAAATGTTACCCAAATGATACTGGATAGATAATAAATAGG
>CAYXOT010000119.1:0-2850 GCA_964466985.1 uncultured archaeon | reverse complement strand
CCTCCATACCTCGCGCACGATTCCAGTTCAAGAAAAGAGCGCTCGTGATAACATCACAGTTTTTGGGCGGAACAGGATGAGAAAACCCGCATGCCTTTCCGAGCGCATCGTATGCTGATATGCCCATGACCTTCTCCAATACATGATAGGTACCAGTAAACTACTGATAAATTTATACAATATTTCATATATTATGTCAAAAAAATCCGCACAAAGCAGCGAGTAGAAAAAGAGAGGATGGATGCAAAAAATTATTTCTTTGCTTCCTTGTGCGGCAGGTGTTTTCTGCACCATTTGCAATATTTTTTAAGATCAATCTTCCGCTCAACCTGCTTTCTATTCCGGGTTGACCAGTAGTTAATCCGTTTACATTTTGAACACGCCAATTTTATGAGGTGATCCTGCGACATAAAGTCCCCGTAGGATACAACAGATAGTCATGGGATGCAACCCAAGCGGGCAAGACTCCCAGGATGACCTCTACTATATTTGTTATATACATTACAACATGGTACGATCCAGAGAGAATCAACGCGCATAATACGTGTTACAAGTTGAAAAGGAGAAAAGAAACACATGGTGCGAACGTGTACCGCCATAGTGGTTGTTTTTGTTGCATTGATCGTCATCTGCCAGCCGGATGTCTGGGGTAATGGAACACATGATGAAGAGCCCTACGAGCTTCTAAACCGGCTCTCCGCTATGTGTCCGGTTGATCCGGAAAATCCACAGCCCTCGCTACAAATGCTCAATATCAGCATACAGTCATCAGTGAGAAGACTCGCGAATGGCCTTCACGAGTATGGGTTGCGTTGGATAGACAACACGGAACAGAGCAAGCCGCCCTTCTGGCTCAAGTTCACATACAACAATGAGCCAATGAATGTCCCCGCTTTATCGGCCGTTCAATCGTTTATTTTTACCAGTCCACGAGGCTTTGAGATATCGTATAACAACAAAGTCAGTATTCTTGATCCCAAAAAACAGGCAGAAGTTTGTTCGTTTCCAGCAAATTTCATAGTTCCTGAATGAAAAAAGTCAGGCGACCGCCCGCAGCCGGAGCTGCGGGCGGTTTTTGAATACATCACAATCTTTGAATTACGAAACTGTCAGAAATCCCTCCCACCCTCCCTTTTTCGAAGGGAGGAGCTTGAGGAATTTCCCCCTTTGTAAAGGGGTTGCATTGCGAATACATGGAGCAATGCAAGGGGGGATTTTGGCGTTTCGTAATTCACAGTCACAATCACTTTTTCTTTTTCTCCCCTCTGCGTAAAATCTTTTTTGCAACAATGAAGATAATGAACGCAAGGATAATGAAATTGAGAAATTCCGCCAAGAACGAACCATATCCGATGCGTGCATGACCAACCACCACGACTGCATCCCTCCATGATCCCGCAAAAAGCAGCGGACTAACCATGGGCATAAACACGTCTTTCACTAATGAGTTGATCATGCTCGTGCTCGCCGTTCCCATCACCACCGCAACGACAAGCGATGTGATCTTATATTCTCTTAAAAAAGAGAGAAATTCGTTAACCATGACAGTAATTGTACAACAAAAGAGAGGCGAGCGAAAATTACTTTTTGAGTAATGTTTGCAGTCCGGCAATATCGGTATAATCAGATGCGCGTTTCCATACAAGCATTTCCTTGTTTTTAATTATTAATTTCTTCGAGAGAAGCGGCAGATCCAAACCATGGAAATGAACAAATTCGATCTCTGGTAAACCATTTTTATAAAACTTTTCGTATGCTCCGGATGCTGTATCAAAAATCTTCATTTCGGCCATGGGGCATATATCAAGCACTTGCCCTTGGTACGTTATCTCAACATTGTAGTTATCGTAATTTTGATCAACAAAATGCTCTAACTTTTGTGTTGTGTATGGCTCGACATCCTTTAAAAAATTTTGAAATGATTCGGTTTCCCTACTCGTGTTAATATCAATGTCGATATCAGTCAGCGGCCGTACAACACCCCAAACACGTGCGGCAAAGCCGCCCGTAATCAACCATTGAAATTGATACTTCTGTAAGATCGGCATTATAAAATGCAACGCATCGAGAGCATTTTTAAATTCAACATTTCTTTGTTTCATAACACGTCGGGCGGTTGCATTGTGCAACCGCCCGTACTACTACACTTCCCGCGCCTTTAATATATTCACAAGAACCGCGGTTTCTTCGGGCGTGGGAGCATAGGGAAACTCGGAACTTTGCACCATATCTATGGGTGTCGGCGGATTACTTTCGGTCCACCCATAGACATCAAGAACGGTAAAATCAGGAAGGATGATACAATCTTTGTCGTATGCATCCATGCCCACCACATAATTCTTTCCCTCAAAGCTGAAGTGAATCATAGCTACCTCCTTTGTCCTTGATTCCGAAACCAGTTGAGCGTTGTGAAACAATACTATGAAGATACACTGCTTGTCAAGATCTTATGCGGTAACCTCTCACACCTGTCAAATCCACCCCAACCCTCCTTTATGAAAGGAGGGAGTTGTGTTCGGCTTCCCCCTTTGCAAAGGGGGATTGTGGGGGATTTTCCGAAAGGTGTGATGGGTTACCTTGTGCGCCGGGTAGGAGTTTCTCGCTGACGGCGCGTGATTTTCTGGTTTTTTCAAACGAGTACATTCTCAAAAACTTAGAAAATCTTTCGAATCCTACACACAACGCATTTTATCCAAACCCCATTTTTGGGAGGAGGTTGCCTCGGCGCGCCGCCGCTCGCTCCGCTCGCGTGCCTCGCAGAAAAATGTTCTCCGCTATTTCTGATTTGCGCGCGTCCAGACCTAAATTCTTAATTAGGGTAGAGAAATTTTTCTGTTTTGAATTGCCCTA
>CAYXOT010000118.1:0-2868 GCA_964466985.1 uncultured archaeon | reverse complement strand
AGTCTTGTTATCAACCCTAGTCCAGCAATGACTTTTGGAACAGACTTATTATTGCATTTTATCACTCCCGATTGTTCTCCGGAATTGTACAAATTCTTAATTATTCTAACACTCATTTGCGACACTCCTAACTCACCGTGAAATTCCAGCAACTGCGACCATATTGCTGACTCTAGATCCGAATATGTTATCGGTTCTTCTGAGATGACTTTGAAGCTGATGTAACGTTCTTTCTCTCTTAATGATGGCGATAGGATTTTTAGTTTTTCCTGTTGTTTCATTTTCTAACCGTTTCCTTTATTGAGAATAACATTGTTGTAGCAACAACAGTCAACGCACTGAAAATATAAAATACGATAACAAACCCCATCTTTCCAATAAGGAATCCACCAGCTATTAGAGCCAAACTAGAAAAAATGCCAACAATTAAATTGTATAAGCCAATTTGGCTGCCCCTTATTTTGTGACGCGTAATATCAGCTAATAATACACTTGATACGACTCCAAAAACAGAACCAACTACTCCAACAATCGCTTGTAAAACAAATAATTGTAGAGTTGTCTTAACTAAAAGATAGAGTAAAAATAAAATAGCGCTCAAGTATCCAGTTAAAATTAAAAACGGTTTTCTACCAAGTTTATCAGAATATTTTCCTGCAAAATATGCTGTTATTGCAGAGAATATACCTAAAATGCCAAATGCAATACCTAAATTTTCAATTGACCCACCACCGATCTTTTGCACATAAACGATATAAAAAGGTCCTATTAACCCGCCAGCAAACTTGGAAATAGAACTAGAAATAGTAAATATTGATAGATTTGATATTTTCATTTTGTCACTTCCACGATCCAATCCAAATAATCTTTATTCCCTTTATCAATCTTAAAAGAAATTATCTCAGGAACAGTATAGGGATGCAATTTCTTAACTTCTTTCTCTATCTGCTTGTAGAGGTTAGATTTGGTTTTCACTATCATCAATATCTCCGAATGACTTTCTATCTTACCTTTCCACCAGTATTCACTTTTAATTACAGGGAGAATGTTGACACAAGCTACCAGTTTCTCTTTTAATAAATGTTGTGTGATTTTCTTTGCAGATTTAAAATTTGGACAAGTGATGAACAATATGCTATAAGTCATTTAATCACTTTACGATGCAGTAAGAACTTTCTTTGTTCAATTATCATGGTTTCCGGCAATTTCTTAAAAAATTTTAGAACATCACCACCATATCTTTTATTTCCTTTCAATGTACCCCTCAAAGGTTCAACCAAAAATACAAGGTCAACTATATGGCTATATCCCGGGTATTTCCATCGCATAAATTCGATAACACCCAAAAGTTTTTTTCACCCTCACTTGCAACCCAGTTTCTTCTCTGGCTACTCTTTTAGCCGCATCTAACAATTTCTCTTTGAAATTCACCGTTCTGCCGGGGAGATGCCATTTGCCTATATCTGGTCTTATAGCCCGCTTGACAAGTAGTACACCTCTTCTGTCTTTTGCGACAACATCAACTGTAACTCTAGGAACTTTGCTAAAAATAGAATTCCATTCCCTTTTTGATAATAGTTTCACTTGATCACCTTAACTCCAGGAATTACCCATTTCTCAGATTTTCTTTCTTTAGACTGTTTAATTATAGTTTCAGGAACTTTTGATATAGCATCTTTAGCTTCGTTCAATTCCAAACCCAATTGATTAGCCATAGATATCATTACTTGCGGATCTCTCAATTCAAAGTGGGATATGCCACCAGAACACAAAATTATCGGAGCATGGAATTTCTTAGCCAACCTTACATTATTAGACACGTGTCTAATGATAGAATTTCTTGTTCTTTTGCTCGCCAACAAAATCTCCCTGAAGTTAATTTCGATAGCAACATTATTCTTCGCTGCTTCTTTCACTAGAACATGATTCAACCCAGAGTCATTTCTATTGTTCTCAGGATGGGTCAAGATGTCAACTTCAGGAGTCTCGCATGCCAGTCTATTCATCTTAAGATTTCCACCTTGCACAAGCAGTATATCAAACATCCTCCTTCGTTCGACTAGCTTGTGCAGTTCATTCGGATTCCTTGCTTCAAAACCTAGATAAATTTCAATGCCAACATTTCGACTAGCTCTAGCTATGTCTTCTTTCAATTTCTTCAGTTGATTCTCATTTTGGAAATATTCCGCAAAGCAAATTCCGGTATATCCCAATTCCTTTGCTGTAGATGCTAACTGTTCTAAGCTACTTGTTCCACCAGAAAATGCACTGTGGCCATGCAAGTCAAAAAACTTCATATTAAGAATTAATCTTTGGTTAATTTAATCCTCTTGATTTCTTCGCCGAAGATGTGAGACCGTGAAATACCCTCCTTCTGTTCGCAGGATTCTTTATCCAGTTGATTTTCGGGTCGTTGATAATATTCGGATGATTGGGGTCAACCATCACTATTTCATACCAGTCTGATACCCCGTCAGAACCCACCCAATAACTGTTAAGTATCTCCAAATTGCTGAATTTCCTTTGCGCCTTCTCTTCTGCAATCCATTGCAATCCTTTTGGAGTAAAATGAACTAAACCAGCATGTCGTGGACCCCTACCTTTCTCGGGTTTTCTTCTTCTCCTTCCACCTTTCTTCACTCTCACTCTAGCGATAGCATATCCCAGCTTGGCTTTGTAGCCTACTTCTCGCGCCCTATCCAATCTGGCAGGTTTTTCAGCCCTGACAACTACATTTTCCTTTCTCCATTCAACCAACCTTTGTTTTAGTATATCCCCTAGATTTTCCTTAGGATTCTTCCAAATATTTCTTAAAGATTGATACAGTCCCCTGGCCATAACATTCACTTTATCTAGAAGGTTTATATT
>CAYXOT010000117.1:0-2877 GCA_964466985.1 uncultured archaeon | reverse complement strand
ATGTGTATAAGAGACAGCACGATTATAAGTGATGGGAAGAAATCGAAAACATACAAATCAGAAGCAATGAGGTTTTCAATAAGCATTCCGTCTAAATTTCAGATCGAAGACAAAGATATTAAATTAACATTATCAAATGTTGATGGTGAGCAGATAAACATTATTCGAAACGGGACAAACTATGATAATCTTTCTGATTACATTGTAAATTTTGATGCAAAGAGAAATCTTATTTCTTCTGAAGTTAAAAAGGAATATATAGATGGTAAAGAGGCGATGTCTAGGATAGTCACATTTCCAGAAGAAAACATTATACAAAAATCTTATTATATATATTCTGACAACTGGGTTTATATTCTGTCTACCTCATCCGAAGACCTTTTTGATGACCTCGACCAAATCGCCCAGTCTTTTAGGTACACTCCATAATTTTCCCGATGCGTGAGTCTAACCTAGGGCTTTTACGGCTTCCTGCGCGCAGAGAACATCTTGATGCGTATCCATCGAGCCCCCAACGCCAACACCGCCAACTAATTTATTCCCCATTTTTACCGGTAATCCGCCAGCTATTGGAGTTAGCTCTCCACCAAAAATTGTATTTATTCCAAAATATGGTTTACCCTCTATGGCGTATCTGCCTATTCCTTCGCTTTCGTTTAAGTATTTCTTGGATGTTTGGGAGAAGAGCTCCCAAAATAATTAGTAAACCGCCAAAAAGAATCATTATTGGCAACGTTTCCTTAAAAAAGAGATATGCGAATAGTACTCCAAAAACTGCTTCAAGGGGTAAGATGAGGCTTCCTATATGCGCTTCTACTAATCGAAATCCATGAATAACCAGCAGGTCTCCTACAAGTTGGGTAATGCCATATAAAAAAATACCCAGCCAGGCTAGAGAAATCGCTAGGGGTGGCACAGACTGGTTATAAATACCAGCAAGCAAAAGATTTACAAGTAAAATTCCCCCTGCGTCAAGGACAATGAGTTGAAGTTTGGGATATTCTTCGGAAATCAGTTTGGGAAAAACAAACCAGAGGCCGGCAAATATACCAGAGAAAAACCCAAGCATAAGAAAAAAAATCTTAATTGAATAAACCTGTCCTCCATAGACAAAAAGCAAACCAATAAATGAAAATAGAATTGCTATAATTTTTACTTTTGTCACTTTTTCTTTTAATAGAAATGTTCCAGCCGCATAGGCAGCAATCGTACTTCCCGAATATAAAAGAAAAAGAGCTGTGCCAATAGAAAGAGTGTTGAAAGAAATAAAAAGGGCAATGACAAAGAAAATATCACATAGTACCCATCCAAGAATCCAGCGAGCATCTTTTTTGGCAATTTTTTTCCATTTTTGTTTGAGTAAAAAGATAAGAATAATAGCAAGAAGCAGAACGAAAAAATTTCTTACCCAATTCTGGGTAAATACACTAAATTCTAATGCGATTAAACGGGCATAAATACCATAAAGTCCATACAGCGAAGTAGTAAAAAAAAGAAGGCCTATGCCTTTTAATTGCTTATTATTCACTTAAATCTTAGTATAGCTTTTCATCATGGTACTTGACAATACTTACGAAAGTTGTACGATATTTAGAGAGACTGTCTTTTCTCTACGAAAGGGTAATAAAACATCTTAATATGGTAGAAAATATACAAGGTTCACGGCTTAATAAAGAAACCGGAGTGGGAAATCTATCTCCAGGAGCATCAGATGGACGAAGTGGAGATGTACAGATGCCAGCTCTTGAGATGGTTCGATTGAATGAAGCTGTTACAGCTGTTAACGTTGAGTCGCTTATGCCGTCTGATTGGCAACAGAAAATAGGAAATGTTGTGAAGGAATATGGTAAGTTAGTAACCCTTAAGGGTGGCGTAGTGAGCACGTCAATGGAACCTCGTACATTCACGACAGTTTATACAGTGGTTAAAGGACAAGATATTGAGGCTAATTTGCCTTGGCTGTGGAGACTTTATCAAGGGCCTTTTCGAGAATTAGTATCACAAGTCGCGAGACAAGAAGTCGAGGTAGACCCGGACAAAAAATTTAGTGCAAATATAAACACCCTTACTAAGGGTACACAAAAAGACGGATATGAACTTCATACAGATATTAATCATTGGACTGGGTTACTGGCAGTAACGACTATGCATGAAGGAGATGGTGGAGAGCTTATTCATGTACTTCCTGACGGAACAAGAAAAGAAACAAGAATACAAGCAGGTCTGCTTTATATCTTTGATGGACGTAATCATCCTCATAAAGTCAATTTACTCAAAGAAGAGGGAAGCGCCGACATCCGTATCACTGTGCCAATGGATTACGTTCTTAAAGGAGTGAAAGTGGAAAGGCCAAAAGATATGGAAGCTATATTCGGAAATGGAAATGAAGGTGAAGGAAAATAGCTCCTCCTCAGTTCATATAGGTTAAGAATGACCGTACCCCTTGACAAATAAAGTTAAATAGATCACCATGGATATGTACTATAAAGTTTATGGAAACACCATCGGAATTATCGACTCCTTCAAATTCAACACACAAGACTGAAGTTAATCAGCCTTCATCCTCCCATAATGCAACTCCTCCATCATCTTCCCACCGTTTTGGCATTCCATTCCCCTTAAGCATCCTTCTTGTAGCCTTATTCTTAGGCGGATTATTCCTTGCGGCATGGTATTTCCAGACGAAAATTCAAAAAACCAATACGCTTATTTCCCAGCCCAATCAATCAACATCGGTTGCACTACCTACAAAACTGATAGTTGGAACCGATCCCACGCTTCAACCTATGGAATATATGGAAAACGATAAACTTCTAGGGTATGATATTGATTTAGCTTACTTTATAGCTAAAGAGTTAGGAGTAGAAGTAGAATTCA
>CAYXOT010000116.1:0-2906 GCA_964466985.1 uncultured archaeon | reverse complement strand
AAAATGAGAATCAATAAACCAATAGCATCTTTTGTTGGTGTTGCAATCGCTTTGGTTTAAGGAGTATCATTCATCCCATACAGACGCATTAAGGTTGCAAAATGTTGTATCAGAAGAGGCTGCATTCCAAACACAAGAAGCGTTTTCACGGGCACATGCTGTTTGGTCACCGTCATTCTGCCAGCATACTGCTCCAGCCTGGTCGCACCATGATCCGTATGTATCGTTAAACCATTTACATCCATTGGATATACAAGTGTCATTATTTGCATACTGCCAGCAATCTTTTATAAATGAGCCGCCACAAAAGGGGTCTGTAAAGCAAGCCCCGTCTGCACAATCTATTTTATTATCTCCGTCATTATCAATCCCATCAAAACAAACTTCGCCAGCTCCTGTGCTGTCAGAGGTTGATGATTTCTTACACAATCCTAGAAGGGCATCCCATGTGCAAGAGCCATTAACGCCTCTGCCTTTTTCAACACACATTTTCTGCTCATTGCAATCCTCGCATCTGTCAATGCATGTTGTTGTGCCTGATGAAGCACAAAAGCCCTTTGTAGGATCTAATGGGTCAACCTTCCAATCACACTTCGCTTCCTGGCATTTTGTCTTGACATTTACGGAATTGTAAGAGTTGCATGCATCACAATTATTTTTATCACATTTTACCGCGCTGCCTTGCTTAAAGTCTGCGCTTGGCTCACAAAATCCTAGTTTATTTGGCGCTTTGCTATCTGAGTGCCAAACACAAAACCCTAATTCTGAGGATTCACAAGCTGATCTTGCAGCGCCTTCAGTACTATGATTAGAACCATCAGATTTAAACTCACATTTGAAACATGATGTGTCACAATTTCCACCTAGAGAGCCAACCTTTGATGCACATCTTCCTATAGTTATTGTAGTGTTTGACATGCTCCCGCTTCCGCAATAGCTCTCAGTGAGCCATAAGCCGCCAACCCCTTTCTCACATAAATCTTTGTTGTCAACTGAATCAACATCACCTTCTTCACCTTGCGTGAATACTTTATCCTGTAAAAACTCACAATGCTTTGTATTGTTGTTCCATCTACAAGGCATATACCATGGGTAGTTGCCTATTTCATTGCATTTGCTTTCAGAGCTATAAACGTTATAGTCTTCACAATAAGTAGAGCCTTCAGAGGGCTTTTTTAAGTTATCCCAACAAGATGTAGTATATTTATTCTCGCTGCATGACGAGCCCTGCCACTCGCAGCAATGCGGCAAAAATGTAGCGGAGTTGCATAAGGTAGTTTCGTTGAAAAGTGTGCAGTTTAGCCCTTTAGATTGCATGTTAGCGCCTGTACCGAGACTATTGTTAATTTCACATATTTTATTTGTCGTATCATAATAACATCCAGTAGTGTTCTTACATGAGGTTTTGTTCAAGTCAAAAACCCAGCACCCTGGCGCGGCAAAATTACCCACAATTACTCCGCCTTCTGCCCCCGCTAATGGCTCATTGCATTTATTAGAGGAAGAATTCCAGTTACACCACATCGTATCAAAGCATTTTCTTTCATCTGTTATATTAGAGCAACTTAAAGGTGATGCCGTAAGATTTTGATAACAAGAGTTCCCCCACGCATTACTTTCCCATACACAACTTAAGCCATAGGAGTTGTTTACACATGCGCTTTCAGTCCCCCCTGGTGCATTGCTCGAATTACTAATAAAGCTCCAACACCCTACTTTCTCACACCATCCGGTTGTAGGCACTGTTGAACCATGCCAAGTACAATTTATTACTCCATTATTAGTTATACTATAGCTTAATTTTCCTTTACAAGTGCTTTCATCTTTAATTAAATAACACCCGTTTGTTTCGCACCAAGGATTGTTCCAATTACAGTCTAAGCTGTCTCCTGTGGATTCACATCCTGACTGATTGTAATTAAATGACCAGCAGTTAAGTGACTCACACCAACCATATTTTGACCACTTGCAACTCAAAGTATCACTTGTGTTATCACATGAAGCTTGTGTTCTATGTTTTTGATCATAACAACCAATTGGCTGACAAAAATTGTCGCTATGCCAGTAATAACTGGGATTGGATTCGCAAGAATCTTTTGTTTTGTAATCCCAAAATCCTTTTTGATAACAAGCACCCCACGAACAACCTGTAATATTTTTACATTCTGACTCGCTATATGGCACATTCCTATAACATTGATTACCGCCAAAGCAGTTATATCCAATATAATTTGGATCCGGGTCAGTAGGCCCCCAAAGACACGACAATCCATAATCTCTCCTAGTATCGTTCTGACAAACTGTTTGATTTGTGCCACCAAAATCCCAGCAATTTGCTTCTGTACACCAACCAGAAGGTGGTGGGGGCTGCTGCCAAGTACATGACAAATTTAAAGTAGAATTAGCATTTAAACAACTAGTTTTAGTATAAAAACTCCAGCAATCAATCTGCTCGCACCAGCCAGTGCCCCACGCGTCATCGCGCCATGTACATTTTGTGTTTGCTTGACAGTTTGTCTTATCGCTATATGTCCAACAACTGCTTATAGCAAAAGTATTAGGCATCCAAACAAAAAAAATTAAAAAAGCAGATAGTGAGAAGAGGAAAAAGAATATTATTGGCTTTGATTTTAGAAATTTTTTGTTTCCCAAGATAGCCACCTTGATAGCTCTACTAAAGGACGGTTTGTTTTCTATTGTAGACGGTTATATATAAAGATTGTTACTCACTGTAAAATAGTGTATTGGTAAGAATAATAAAAATATTGATTGTTTAACGTTCCTTATAGGATAAATCGAAGCTACCCTTTGGTTTCGTGTGGAAGTGTATAGATTATGGGGTGTAGTGTGTTTTTTGTATTTTTTTTGTCTTATAGTCGGGGCAAATAGTAATCTAACGTTTTTAT
>CAYXOT010000115.1:0-2915 GCA_964466985.1 uncultured archaeon | reverse complement strand
TTGACGCTACCAATGGAGTTTTAGGGTCAATCGAATCCACACCACTTACCTTACCTGCGGTGGGTACCAACATGGTTCCCTTATTTGACGGATTTCACGTGAAAATAGACCCCAATAGATAGTAATCTACCTCGCAAGTTATAGATCAGCTTGTATCTGTTTGATTTAGTTAAAGATAGGGACTAGTCGTCACAATATTTATTGGCGTATATTGGTAGCTAACTCTGTAAATACAGGAGGTTAGCGAATGCCAACACAACTATGGCTACCTTTTGATGAAATACCAATTAGCTGTGAAGCCCAAGAGCGCTACCACGCAATTGTGCCAATCTTGGCCGGAAAAGCTTCTCCACAAGAACGAGCGCGCTCTTTGGATATCTCATATGGAACGATAATGCGGTGGCTTCGGCAGTTTAGAGAAGAAGGGATGGCAGGGCTTTGTGACGCTGCGCATCCGCGTGAGCCATACACTCCAGAGCGTGTCATCGTAGTGCTGCTTTATTTTAAGTGTTGTGCTCCCAAGGCTTCGGATAGGGAATTGGCGCGAGCTGTTGGTGCTGTTTGCAGCCATACCTTGCATAACGAAACAGTAAAAGCACTACTGCAACGATACTTCTTTTGGAAATATCCAGAGTTCCGAAACCGTATCCGCTATAGCGTGCCTGCCGAGCCACATTTGCGCCGCTTGGAAATGGTTAAACTTAGGACTCAAGGTTGGAGTGAACAGACAATCGCTCATTTGCTTTGCTCTACACCCAAGACAGTTCGTAAATGGCTGCGTCGTTTTGACCAAGCATCCGAGCGAAACCAAAATTTACAACAATCGCTCTTTAATCGCTCTCGCGCTCCACATAATACAAAGCGCAAAGTCTACATCGGCGCTATTAATGCAGTACTGGAACTGCAAAAGAAGTATGGCTATGCCGGATGGTTTCGAATTCAAGGCTATTTGGAGCAAGACTATAAAATCAAATTGGGCGAATCAACAATCAAAAAGATAATGGCGCTTAATCGACGCCTTCATCTTGCGCCATCACGGCCAATAGAAATAGTAGTTAAAGAAAGTAAAGAAGGGCCCAAAAAAAGTAAGCGTCCTTTTGAACATGTTTACACGGATTTTAGATATCTTGATGCAAAGCCTGAAAAAGTGCAGCTTTACAGTTGCTTTTTGATAGATGGATATTCCAGAGCTATCCTGGCTGGCTCTCTAACAGATACTCAGGATGTAGGTGTTTTATTAAAGATCTATTACCAAGCCTTACTGGAATTTGGTTGCTGGCAGGAAGTTGTTACTGATAATGGCGGTCAATTTAAGGCTAAAGTTTTTAATAGAGTCAACCGTTACCTTAAAATTCACCACCATCGCAATGATAAGGGACATCCTTGGCAAAACCTGATAGAAAGCAACTTCGGCATTCAGGCCAGACTTGGGGAGTATGCTTGGGAGCGATGCCGAAGCATTGATGAAGCGATAGAAATACATCAACAGTTAATGTATGACCACAACCGATTGCCTCATTTTGGTCATCGCTTCCGCCAAGACAATAAACATTCTCCATTGGCGGTACTAGCCGGCGCTCATGGCCGTGAGGTTGATAAAGCAGATTTACATCGGGCTTTTAGCCGTAAATTCTGGCAGCGTAAAACCGACGAGCGAGGATATGTGCGTATTAATAAATGGAGAATCTATGTTGAGGCTGGCTTACCCAAAACTTCCATTGAAGTTCTCTATTGGGATAAAAAGCTTCGCGCCGAGTACGATTCTAATCTCTTGGCTCAATACAACTGCAAATGGGATAATATCGGGCAGCGTCCAAAATCTATTTCCAAACCTAATTTTTTCGAGACCCCATTTCAATCTCCTCAGCTTAACTTGTTTGAGCCTTATTGGGATCGTAATCCTAAAGAAGTTCAAGCCTCTACTTCTCACAAACAAGATGCTCTGGCTGTAGGCCAACAGTTAAAACTCTATTTTGGTCCTGAGCTTGTTAAGTGATTTGGCTTCTAAACGAGAGTCAGTCTTAGTGTAGGTAACTTGACGGCAAGGCGAAAGTTACCTACACTAGCAGTATGCCAAATTCAAGACCTACTTTGCGATATCAGGCACTAAAGATTGCCGGCGAGCCGGATTCCACTCACAACTCCATCCGTATTGATTCTGATAAGTGGTTTTTGTGGCTTGAAGAGAATGATAGTTTCCGTGCAGAAATCAGTATTGGCCGTGATCGTGTCACTATGAGTATGCGCAAAGAGATCAATGGGCGGCATAAGACTGGATACTGGTACGCCTATTCAAAAGTGGATGGTAAAACTAAAAAGAAGTATCTTGGTCACTCATCCGATCTTTCCCTCGATAAGTTACGGCAAGTTGCCGATGATTTTTTACACGAGATTTGACCTTAAGGCTACTCACAACTTGTTGTGGTTCAGTTTTCACGCGAAATCCGTCAAATAAGGGAAACATGTTGGTACCCACCGCACCTGGAATCGTTAAACCGGTCGAAACACAACACGACGACATCCTGACTCGAACAGACAAGAATGAATCCGTTACCAGTCTGTCACCAAACGCGCTGGCTGTACTGGAGCGGCTCGCAACAGCATTAGAAAATCCACAGAAACGCCATGTCACACCAACACAAACGATCAGCCTAGCCGAGAAATTAACGCTTTCCTTAGCTGATGCGTCGCTACTGGCTGGTCTTTCAGAAAATTGGCTGCGCAAAGCTATTAAGGAGGATAAACTCCGCGCCGCAAAACGGGGACGTGGTTGGAATATCAAGCGGGTAGATCTGGAAGCTTACGTGCGCAAACTCTAAGCTGTTGATCTCAGATCTTAAAGTTGATCTGATCTGGGAAGATCACGACGAGTTACGTACTTTTTCCTGGGAGGTCAGTGACCCGTTGCTGGGAGG
>CAYXOT010000114.1:0-2920 GCA_964466985.1 uncultured archaeon | reverse complement strand
AACTCTTCCCTAAGTTCTTTTCTTGCCTGTTCCTTTAAAGTGCCTTCTGAATCTTGTTTTTCTGCAAAACCAGCAGCTGTTGTGTAAATAAAATCTTTCTGGGCTGGTTTGAATTCTTTGCTCAGATACACATTATTATTATCATCTAATGCGATTGTAGCTACTGCATCATTCGATTTTACCATTTCCCATGAAATGAATTTACCATTACCTAAATCAACCTTTTGTTCTACTATGTCAAACCATTGACCATTGTACTTAATTTCTTCCGAAACAACTTCTGGTATCATATAATCATTTATGCAGGGGGAGAGATTTGAACTCCCGAAGGCACTAAGCCAGTAGGTCTTGAGCATCGGCATCATTGAATCAGCGCTCAATGTTACTACCGCAATTGACCAGACTATGCGACCCCTGCGTAGTAGATTATATCTAAATTAACTATAAAAACCTTCAATAAAATAGATGAAAAAAATTAATATCATCGGTCTGAGTATCCTAGGCTTATTGATCCTTATACCTATACTACTCATAATCAAATTGGTACCATCAGAAACCCATTACAAAACCGTAAAAATTTCCGACGTTAGCATTAAAGCAGAAGTTGCCGATACTCTTGCAAAAAGAATAGAAGGTTTGATGTCTAAGAAAGTCTTGCCAGACAATCAAGGCATGCTCTTCATTTTCAACGAAGAAAATCATCACGGGATATGGATGATGAACATGAGTTTCCCAATTGACATATTGTGGATTAATGAAGATTTGGAAATAGTCGATATTATGGATGATGTCCAACCATGTAAAATCAACTGCCCGGTATATCTGCCAGATGAAAGAGCTTTGTATGTTTTAGAAGTGAACTCAGGATTTACTAAAAAAAACAAGTTACAAATCGGAGACACGATTACTATAAGTTAAATCATCTTTCCTAGTTCTGATTTCAGCTGTTCAATCTGTCCCTGCAAGTCAGCTACAGTAGCTTCAATACTTCTTATATCCTGTTTTTCTGCTGAAGTCTCTTCGCTTTCATGGAACCCAGCAGGTCGTAACAAGTTATTATCCAAATCTATCAGTTTATCGTCCATCTTCTCGATGACATCACTAACTATACTGAATGTATCATCTCTAACTTTTTCTATCTGCTTCAGAGTTGCAAGAGAATTTTTCACAATCATTAATGACGTTTTCAAGTTACCGATAGTAGTCAGAATCTGTCGATAGCGATCCATCTTTACAAACAATGGTGCAACAGTTGGTTTTTCTGGTTCTCTCTTTATTTGTGGCTGAGATTTAGGCGGTTCTATTGGAAATACTGGTTGGTCGAGTAAAGATAAGGACGGCAGTTCAGCAGGCATTTCCTTAGGTTCTTCCCTTTTCTTCCTACCAAAAAGTCCCATCTATATCTAATTTAATTTCTATTGCGGAGAATATAAGTGTTTTTGTTTGGTAGCTATGTTAAGAATGTGATGTAAACAATAATACCGTCAATTACCACACCTAGGACACCAATAACTAAAAGGGATACACTTAACCATACTGGTAAAGCTTTTCTTGTCTTTAATGACCAAATCGACACCACCAATATTAAGAGAAATACAAAAAATCCTAGAATATCATAGAATGGAGGCTGTTTCAACAGTTCTATCAACGTCATACTAAAAGTTACACTTGAAAAAATAAGAATGCGCCAGACGGGATTTGAACCCGTGCCCTGAACTAGTTGCAATGTTTTGGCAAGCTCATGTCCTACCAGGCTAGACTACTGGCGCATAAATTAAATTACTTTCTAAATAAAAATATCAACCCAGAATATCCCCAAAGCCGGATATAGCCTTTTCTTCTTCCTCCTTGATTTTGTTTATTAATTGCGATTTGATTTCATCTTTCACTTCTTCAGCCAAGTCTTTCATCAGTTCCAAAGCTTTTTTACATTGGTCTTCAGTTCCCGACAAATAACAGAAATACCCGTCCTTACCAATGATAGAGCCTTCCTTGAAAACCAAACTAGCTCTGCCAACAACATCATCACTAAGCAAGATATCTTTACATTTCGCGAGATTCTCCGATTTGAAGTGCAAGACAATTTCCATAAACAACCAATAATATTTCAAGGTTTAAATTAGTAATGTGTTAAGGATAGTATATGAAAACTCCTGATTTTGTGGGTAAAGACAGAGAAGAATTCTTAAAAGATATGTTACGCGCAGAACCTTACAATTCCACCTTTTTAGGCCATGAAATAATCATCCTTCCGCAAGTCTTCCTTCCATCCACACCTTCCGAAGTACTGGCTAAATTTCTACATATTCAAAAAGGAACTAGAATCATAGATATAGGAACTGGCACTGGTGTACTAGCCTTAATTGCTGGATTGCAAGGCGGAGTGGGTTATGCCACAGATATAAATCCACATGCAGTAAAGAATGCTCGACTGAACTTAGACAAATATGATATTTCAGGTATGCAAACTGTCGAAAGTGATTTGTTTTCAGATGTACCCAAAAGAGAAATTTTCAATCTCATTCTTTTCAATAGACCATTCTGGGATAGTTACGATGGTAAACGAATGGAACATGTCGTCGAATTAGGATTTTCTGACCCTGCAGGAAGAATATTACCAGAATTTTTACATCAATAGAAAGATTATCTCAATCATAATGGAAAGGTGTTAATAAGCGCAGCAGAATGGGAGCCATTACCAGAAGTAGAGAAAATGTTTAAAGAATTCGGTTATGCATACCAAATGCTTGGCAGATTAGCAAGCAGAAGAGATGAAAGAAGAGTTTATAGAGCATATGAATTAAGAGCCACAGGCGAGATTTGAACTCGCGACCTATCGCTTACCCTTTTATTCATACGGGGCGATTGCTCTACCAACTGAGCTACTGTGGCACTTGTTTATTACTTTTGGCGACCATAT
>CAYXOT010000113.1:0-2944 GCA_964466985.1 uncultured archaeon | reverse complement strand
CTCTGGCTGCCTTTTATTGTTAGGTCGTATCTTGTACGCATGGATTTTATTTCCCTTCCTTTTATAAAGCCCGGCTTTTTATCCTGCATAGAGACTGCCCTGATGTTTGAAATTATACCAAAGTTTAGCAGAAGCAATTGAACTTGCTCGCCAAGCTTTTTGCTGGTTGTTGCAAGATGTATGCGCTTGGTGTTTTTGTTGCGGCCGTCTATCCTGACGCTTCCGTCCGTATCAAATAAACCGCGCAGGAACGCTGCACAAGTCTTTTTGGATGCGTTAAAAACAGATTTAGGCGCGGTTTTTTCGTAAGATTTTGCGTATTCAAGACCTATATGCTTCAGGTAAGCTCTTAGTTCTACGCCCCCTATGTAGGCCCAGTGACCGTATATTCGTGCTTGTTCGCCTGTAATTCGTTGTGCCACAGCCTGCACAAGATTTTCCATTTCCTTTTCGCAAACGCATATCCTTATGTCGCCTTCGTTCGTACACAAACCGTCGCCTATCAGTAATCCTAAAAGATAGGCGTAATCTTCTGTAAGCTTCTCCGGAAAAATGTATTTCTTTTTGCGGCCTTCTGCTGTTCCGTCCTTATAACTGTATTTAAAAGGCTGTATTTCATCATTGCCGAACATCCTGTTTTTCGTCTGTATGCATATCCAATCACCCTGCTTCAGTTTTTCAACTGGCGCCCAGACATAATTCCCTTCGCTGTCGATAATTCTAAAATTATGATTCGGCGTTGCCTCCACATTATACCCGTCTTCTGTAACTATTACTTCGGTTGATTTTACGCCGTTATCGTACCACGCGCCCGCTGGCATCGGATGAACATCGGTTTTGACAAGCAATCCTTTTTTGCCGACATCCCAGCACTGCTCTATGTTCACCAGCCCTTTTTCCGTATTTACCATCGCATCGCCTGATATGCAAAATGCGCCGCCGCCATGGCGACCGACGCCCCCGTAAGAATCAACTATTATCTTTCGTCCCGTGACTCCGGAATCGCCTTCAGGGCCGCCAATCACAAAACGACCGGTAGGATTGATGTGGACTTTTGTATTGCTGTCCATCATCTGGCCACATACAGGCTGTATGACTTTTTCCAGCATGTCCCTTCTTATCGTATCGATGTCCGCGGAATCCTTGTGCTGGGTAGAAATAACAATTGCCTCCAGTCGCGTTGGCTTGCCGTCGTTGTATTCCACAGTCACCTGGGACTTGCCGTCAGGCCCTATGTAATCTACGACTCCCTTCTTGCGCACTTCAGCAAGACGCATCGTTAACTTATGTGCTAGCACTATCGGCAACGGCATCAGTTCAGGCGTTTCATTAGTGGCGTAACCGTACATCAACCCCTGGTCGCCGGCACCCTGCTCCTTGCTTTCCTTGCCTGCAGCTTCGGCCTCGTTAACGCCCTGTGATATATCCGGGCTTTGCGCGTGTATGCTCACGAGCACGCCTGCGTCTTCACAATCAATGCCATAAGTAGGGTCTATATAGCCAATATCCCGCAGAGTTCTCCTCACTATCGTCTGGATATCGGCATAACCTTTTGTCGTGACCTCGCCTGCAACCACAACCAATCCAGTAGTTGTAAGACACTCTATAGCCACACGCGAGTACGGATCCTGCTTGTACAGTTCGTCAAGAATGCTATCAGAAATCTGGTCGCAGATTTTGGACATCTATGAGCAATTACTCAAAGATTTTGTCCGGGTGACCCTCGGTAACACTCTCGCTTGTTATATACGTCTTCATACCATGAGTTCTGTCGGGTGCCTTTAAATATTTTCTTTTGGTTTCTATGCATCAATGCATAACTATTCCTCATGGGCATGGATGGGCATCGCCGGCAATCCAGTCATTAACACTATTAGTGTCTGTTGACAGTGAGACCCGCCAGATGCTCTTGCCCATTGCCGCAGTTACATTCCACGACTGATGGGATTTCTCATATCCATTTTCCCACGCTACCGAATCTATTTCGTTGCCGCTGGTGTCCCGCAGGACTAGGTAATCGCCGTCGTTGTTCAGCCCGCGCGTGAATCCGCTGATATCGGCGTCGCATCCTGTAAGATTCTTGAAGCCGCCGCTGTTCCGTGCTATCGTCAGGTAAGTTTTTGCAGGGGCAGACGCAGAAAAGTGCCATTCGCCCGCATTATCAGATATGGACCAGTTGACTATTTCCAAGGAATTGCCTGGATTGTACAGTTTGACCCATTCTTCTATATTGTCGTTTCCAGGGGTATCGTAGAAGATTTCTGCAAAGACTACGTGATTAAGGGAAATGCAATCCTGCTGTTCAGCCTTGGCACCGGCACATGCATTAACATCAGTGCAATTCCTGGATTGTTTGCTGTTTTCGCACGCGCTCCAGCCGGTACAATGCCATTCGGCAACGCAGGGCGTTGGAGTAGGTGTAGGAGTCGAAATTTTTTCAGGAGTAGTTGTCGGTGTTGCTACCGCATCAGTAGGAGTTGGGGTAATTGTCGGTGGTGGCTGGATTGGGGTAATGATAGGTACGGCGTCAGTTTCTTTTTGAATTGTATCCATAGGGGTTGGGCCTAAAGCTGCACTTTCAGCTGAATTATTAAATGAGATATTCGAGAAATTGCCGTTTTCATTTATTGTATTAACTACCTGGCCAGTCTGGACACATCCCGATAAAAGGAGTATCAGCAAAAGTCGCCACACAATTGTACTATCCGACGCAATCTTAAAAAATCCATTGCTTAAAAAGTCTATAGTGCTTTTCTTAATGAGACCTATGTTCATAACCGATTACCCTGCCATGCTTATTGAAGATGCTGTTGTCATTACTGATTTGCATCTTGGTCTTTCAAAAGAAATGCTGCATGCCGGCGTGCGCGTACCGAATCAGGCAAAACGTCTGGCGGAAAAAGCCAACCGCCTGCAGGAATTAACGAAGGCGAAAAATCTGGCA
>CAYXOT010000112.1:0-2976 GCA_964466985.1 uncultured archaeon | reverse complement strand
CGACAGGATAGTTTTTTGCGATGTCCTGCACCAGCAACAGCTGTTCTTGCGGGATTAGATTCTCGCCTGTGCTATAGGTGTATCTCCTGCTATTCCACATGTCTCCAGCGCCAAAGTTGATTCCGAGCTGCAGAGAGTTTTTCGTCGTGACATCGGCAATAGCTCTCAAAACTTTTTCATTGGTCATATTCTTGTCAAACTCAAGCTTATCGTACACATCAACTATCTTCATTACGGCTTTGGAGAACATCTTCTGCTGGACAGGATATACCATGAGCTCTTTGAAGTCGGTCTCGGTCTTCTTCTTGTCTGCCATGACGCATATCGGCGCTGGAAGATGCGGTTTTTTCGACAGATATTCAAAAACTTTAATTCCATCCCATCGTGCGAACGCTTTCAGGAATGCAGTTGATATAGCAAAAGCCAGGTTACCGCCGATTTCACGAAAGTCAACGGATATATCCAAAGTGTGCAGGAATCTGTCCACTTCCTTAATATCATCGAATGTCTGGTTCACAAAATGGCGTTTTATTTCCAGAAACTTTTTTGTCATTTCTTCAAACGAGAGAGAACGAATACGATATATCCCATTTTTGTTAATCGGAGCGATAGAATGAGAGATTCCTTTTTTGGTTTTTATTTCTACTTCTACGGTTTTTTGGAGATTTGTTGTCAGAACTTCTCTTATGTTTATATCTTCAATTCTCATCTATTCAATTTGATTTAGTAAACATTAAATTTTTAAATACTAGTATTACCAAGAAATTAATTGAAGTTAATGCGAGTACCTTATAGGAATTTACCAGTCCGTGTTATTTGCTACGGAAGAAACCCAGGTCTTGCACTAGTTCAGTTGCCTCATGGAGAATATGGAACTTTACACTACGGTCCCGAAAGTCACCTTTTGGATATAGGAGACCTTTTAATTGCTAGACAGCATGCAGAGCATTTATATAACAGTAGAAGAGATGGCACACCCCGAGTTTTACCTTTTCTAAATGCAGTAAGAATTATAGAAAGGGGACCAGTAAGAGTTGGCTAATCAGATATATACCTATTCTTTCTTTTCCTTCCAAACAGCATTCGTCCCTTTAATTATCAATCCCATCTGCTCTATCTCTTTCTCAGTATAAACCCTTTTGGTGACTTTGAAATCTGCCGGAGGCTTCAATACAGCTTCTGTAGGGCAGACAGGCACACAACTCCAGTCATCCTTGCATTTGTCAACAATCAATTCAGCTATGTTGTCTGCATCCATCTCCAGAGCCTGATAAGGGCATACTGCAACGCAAGCCCCGCAGCCTATGCACTTCTCCTGAACAATTATGGGCGGCATAATTATCTTCTGTTACCAATCTTTATTAATCTGCTGTCAGATAATGAAATATACCTAAGCTAAATAAACTTAATTACAAGCATTTAACAGTTGTCAGCTTTCGAGACGTTGTTGAGATACTTTTGGTGTTTTGCTCGGATTGTTGATATTTCTAGGTGCAAGCGAGCTGTGGAACATAGGAGCTGTTTTAAACGATTTCATGGTGATTTTAATAGTTGCAATCAACATTGTTTTACTTTATTTTATCACGCGGCTTATCGGCGGGAGGGTACATAGAGTTCTATCTTTTTGGAAAGCGTGAGACATCCTTTAGAAAGATTTGCTATAGTATATATCATCGGGTTTTTCGTATCACTCTCAACAATATTCTGGCTGAATGACGTAGGTGTTTTACAGTCTTTTGTTCAACTGTCGGTTGCAGGATTCTTTCCAGTCTACATTAGAATTGCGGTTCTTGCAAACCTGTTCGCAACATTATTTGCGATAACAATTGACTTGGCAATAGCCGATTAAATAGATTATCTTTATAAGTTCAGGTGGTAATAGCTTTTTTATGTCCCAAGAATTTACTGCAGTAATAGAAAAGGGAGAAGACGGTTACTTTATTTCTGAGATAGTTGAATTGCCAGGTTGCCACACGCAAGCTAAAACTATAGACGAACTTTTAGAAAGAACTAAAGAAGCTATTTCCTTGTATCTTGAAGTAGAGAAAGATATACCACAAGAAAAATTTATAGGCTTACAGAAAGTTGAAGTCTGATGAGTAAATTACCTCTACTCACTTTCAGAGATTTTAGCAAGATTCTTAACAAAATAGGATTTGAATTAGTGCGTCAGAAGGGGAGCCACGCCTTCTTTCAACATTCGATCGATAGAGGTTTGCTAAACAAAATAATCAAGCATGATTTAGGGATGACGAGAGAAGAATTTATGAAATGTGTTTGAAGTGGCATTATGGGGAAAAAAATTGTGATATGCGAAATTAATGAGAATTACCTTAAAAATGTTAAAAAGCAGATGAAGGAACAGAACATGCCTATGCCTAAGGACGACAGCCATATAACAATAGCTCACAAACCTGTCACGACTTTTGATTACGATGTAGAATGCGAATGTAGTATATGCAAAAAAATAAAGAATTCTATTGCTGTCTAGGATTTAAAACATCCAACCTTATTCCTTTCTCTGATAATAAATCTACAAGTCCAAATTCATTTTCCAAATGAGCGGCACCAGCTATTATCAGAGGCTTTCGAAACCGCCAAATGCTTCCTGAAATTTTTGTTGCCCAATCTTCTTCCTCTCGCCTTTTCTGAAGTTCTAAGTAACTACCATTCTTACCAAGTTCAAGGTCGTAATAAGCTTCGGAACCTTCGTCCAAGTATATAGGCATCATGTTTTCTAAATCAGTTCTGATTGGGATTCCTTCAACGTATAACCCGTCTGGCTTAAATAGCTGTAAAAGACGTGCTTCGTATTCTAGAGTTGTTCGTGCTACTTCCAGAGATTTAGTCTGCCATTCTCTTAGCATTCAAATATTTTGTTCGCATAATGTGGCAGCCGCATCATATTCGTTTTCATGTGCTTGTTCAAGAAATTCAATCTCTTAATGATGATGATCGTGAAGAAGGATCTAAACT
>CAYXOT010000111.1:0-3022 GCA_964466985.1 uncultured archaeon | reverse complement strand
GTGCATGCCTGGAAAGGGGGAGAATCAGTATTCTTCTGCTGGCGGAGCTGGTGGATGGTTTTACTATGCCAATTTTTACGCAACCATTGCTGCATACCAGGCGGGGGGGGATTACTGGCAAAAGTGGTATCCTGCTATAAGAAAGGTATTGATCGAATTACAATCAGACGACGGATCGTGGAAGAACGCGGAGGGTCAATCATATGGTCCAGCATTTTCTACAGCAATCGCCCTGATAATACTACAAATTCCGACGAGGTCGCTACCAATCTTCCAAGGGAAAAACGAATAGTAACCTGTTTCTGTTCAGAAGGTCGGCAAGCTAAGTGGCGGAAGTCGAGTAGAATCGGGGCTTTCGCCCCGAAGCCCTCGTTGAAACCGTGCGTGCAGATTTCCCGCACACGGCTTGCCCTCACAAGTTGCCCGAACGGGAGAAAGAAATCGGGAGGTTGTGAGCTCGCAGGTAAATCTCGTAGATACTCACCAATCCAGTCGATTAGCGAGTGCCATTTGAGTTTTCCTACAAACTCGTTTCTCCTTTTCCTTCCAGACTTACGTCAACTTACATCACTTCTTCGGATTTCGTGCGTCTGGTCTTTCTCTTTTGAGAACCTTTTCGCACGATTCCTACTTGCGCTTTCGGCTGTTGCTCGTCTCTTGTTTGGGAGGACCCCTTCGCTCCCCGCTTGTTAGTGCGGTTCTTCGCTACTATGAGTCCATCCGACTTCTCCAGCTCGCTAACGTGAGCTCCAGCATTGCCTTGCTCACGTCGCCCGATTATTCGGTTCACGCTGGAGATCTCACTGGGTCGCTCATGTGTCTGTCGTGTCATCCCGTCTGCATCCACCTTGTCTATGTGGTCTGGTGAATATTTCCTTCCCCATTTGTGGGCTAGGTCGGAGACCACACTGGCCGACCAGTTCGCTTTCGCTACGGGCTAACACTCCGCTTCACCTCCTTCGTCACGTTCGCTCACGCGGGCGCGCTAGGTTTTTCAGCTACGTTGTCCCTTCACCAGGGTTCGGGAGGACTTTCACCTCCGTAACACATGGCTGCCAGTCGCCCCCACAGAACCACAGAGTCACGGAGAGGTTATGGAAATTGACACTGAATAATTGTTACTATTCAGCTTCCTATTTTTTCGCCACAAAATATTTAAGGCGGCATAGCCGCAACCAAATATTGGAATCACCGCAGAGTCGCAGAGCGCGGTGAGAACATATTAGTGAAATTATTCTTTGCGAACTCTGTGTTTGTGCGGTGATACTTCTCATTCAGCCTAAATTTTCAGTGCGAAATATTGAATGTCAAACATTTACTTTTAGACCATATATCATTTTAGGAAGGTGCATTATGAAAAGATTTATAGATAAACATTCCGAAAAGATTGATGGAACACTCTCTTGTTTTGACCGCGTCATAATCAAAGGGTACTTACCTTTTTCGTATCCAAAAGGAATGGAGGATTTCTTAACTATCAACAAAATTCTTATAAAAGATTTCAAACACTATGCTCCAAAATTAGCAGCAATAATAACGGAACATGCAAAGGAGTTAGCAGCAGATAGTAAACGACCATATGAATACTTAAACTTTCGCGGTCGAAAAGAAGAATACGTTCGGAATATAATAAATCGGGACAATATAAAAGAAGGACTTGTTTGTGTACTCTCTGCGTTGGAAACATGCGTGTCATTCAAAATATGCTATGGTGAAGGGAGGCCACGTCTTGAAATGGCTCGGCGCAAGTGTAGATGCATATATTTTTATTACATTGATCGAGAATTCGGACTTATGTATGTTCGAATTCAAACATGGTTTCCATTCACAACACAGATATACATTAATGGACATGAATGGCTTGCGAGAAAGATGAATCGACACGGCATAACGTACAAGAAGGTGGAAAATGTTTTTATACAGATTTCAGATTATCAACGAGCCCAAAAGTTTGTGGACAACATGCCCAATTTGAACTTTCCCCGGATTCTGGACACGTTTGCAAATAGAGTAAATCCTTTGATGAGTGGGATGCTCTCTCCAGTGAAATACAAATGGATTATAGAACAAGCAGAATATTCGACAGATATAGTATTCAAAAATTATAGTGAACTTGCGAGTATATACCCACAATTGCTCAAGCATGCAACATTATGTTTTAGCGCCGAGGATGTAATGACCTTTCTCGGAAGGAAAATGAGTGGGCATTTTGAAGGTGAGATTCGCAATTCATATAAACGACGACTACCTGGCGCCCGTGTAAAACACTGGATGAAAACTAATTGGCTCAAGATGTACAACAAAGAGGGTCGGGTTTTGCGGATTGAAACGGTAATAAACAATCCGCGAGAGTTCAAGGTAAGGCGATGGGGCATGCACAAAGGAGAGGTGGTATTTGACTGGTTTGCGATGTGCAAACGAATTGGAAATTTCCGCCGCTATTCACAAGTGGGATTAGCATCTAACCAACGCTATGCCAACGCTCTGTCAGTAGTGGACAATCCTCGTGAAGCCTTTCAGGCTTTAGACGGGGTTAGCAGGCGGAAGAAAATCCACGGACGAAGCATCCGTGGGTTCAACACGATATCCGTAGAGGATATCAAATTATTTAAAGCTGTGCTCTGTGGCGAGCACAACATAAACGGATTCCGTAATAAGGATATCCGTTGTAAGCTTTTCATTCAAACTTCTGACAAGCATAAGATGAAACATCAAAGTACAAAGGTCACTCGCCTTTTTACCATATTGCATGCACATAAATTGATCGCCAAGGTTCCAAGAACACGGAGGTGGCGAGTGACATTGGATGGACACAAAGTAATGTCCACTGCAATTACATTACGTGACGATGTGTTTTATCATACCTACATGAAAACCCTGAAGACCATTTTGAAACTCTCAAAATCTTCTACGCAAGCTGGATAGATCCTCAGACGGAAGAGTCTAATTGGCAACACATTACGCACCACAGCTAATAGAATTGTGGCACAGGAGTTGCTTGATATAAACATATACATTATGG
>CAYXOT010000110.1:0-3047 GCA_964466985.1 uncultured archaeon | reverse complement strand
CGTGTTACTATCTCTTCCGAGTCTCTTTGAAATCTTTCATACAAATCAGGAAAACTATTGAGGGATTCTTCTAAAATTGAACTGTATAGATTATAGTTTGCTCGTAACTCAGTTGGTGAAACTTCAGCAACAAAACTCAGCCCTCTTAACTTATTCACCACATCCTCATACATCCTTATAAGTACAGTACGCCTACTCTGACCACTCCCTATCATAGTGTAGGGGAATACTAAAACTCTTAAAAAGATTTCTATTTTAGGAGTAATGCAATAAAAAGATTTAAATTCAAATCTTAATTCTTCAAAGAATAGGGGTTTTCATAAATGCAAGGTTTAGATTTGAACTATCAAGCTAATACGTATTGTGGTATGGTCAGTAAGTCTCGACTTATGCACGAGCGTGTTTTTAGCATAATAGACAAGGTAGCAAAAAGTGAAGTGACAGTTCTTATTGTGGGAGAAAGCGGCACTGGCAAGGAATTAACATCTAGAGCGATACACTCCAACGGCAAAAGGGGAGGTAATCTATGGGTTCCTGTTAATTGTGCAGCGATTCCTGAAGGTCTCATAGAAAGCGAACTTTATGGGCATGTAAGAGGCGCTTATACTGGCGCAGTAGAATCTAGAAAAGGGAAGTTTCAGGAAGCTAATAAGGGAATATTATTTTTAGACGAAGTTAGCAGTATGCCTAAAGACCAACAACCAAAATTGTTAAGATCTCTTGAGGATATGTTAATATATCCAGTTGGCTCCGACAAGCCAGTCCAAGTAGATGTAAGAGTGATAGCTGCCGCAAATCAGAATTTGTATAAGGCAATTAGGGAAGGAGCATTTAGAGAGGATCTTTATTACAGATTGGCTGCTGTAACAATAAACATGCCTACTTTAAGAGAGAGAGTTGTAGACATCCCAATGTTGATTAAATATTTTATGGAAAAATATCAAGTGGAATACGGCAGAATAGTGCCAGATTTTACACCAAGTGAGTACATTGAGTATATGCGTTATCCCTGGTCAGGAGGCAATGTAAGGGAATTGGAAAACGCCGTTAGGGGAATAGTTGCAACAGGAGTTGGAAAATTGGAAAAATTAGATGAGTTAAAGCGAATATCAGCAGAAATTTCAGGTCGCGTTCCGCCTATTCCAACTGGCATCTTATCCAACAATACTGCTCGACCACTTGAATTATATCAACCATCGGAAACTTATAAACCGCAGACACTAAAGGAGATAAAGCGCGATGCTATAATTAATGCGTTAGCTAGACATGACGGTAACAGAACACAGGCTGCAAAAGAATTGGGGGTACATCGCAGTACATTAGATAGGCATATTAGGAGCATGAGAACAGAATTAGGAATAGGGCAAAGGCCAGAAACTGAAATATTGCAAACAAACGAATGATAAGTCACTCAAAATCTTCTTTCTTGGCTCTTGACTTCTTTTTGCATCCGTTGTTATAAATCTTAATCCAATCTCTTTTCCAAATCCGATACCTATAAATATCTCTGATTTTCTCTTCTTCTTATGAAAAAAATCCTAATAATCTTCGGCTCAAGCTCTGATGAAAAGGTTTTCAGTCAGATTAAAGATTTTTTCGTAAAGTCAAAAATTGACTTTGATTTAAGAGTTAGCTCTGCCCATAAAACTCCAGAAGATGTTGATAAAACATTGCAGAATGATTATTCTGTTGTGATTGCAGGAGCAGGCTTGGCTGCTCATCTGCCAGGTGTAATTGCTGCAAGGGTTTTAAGGCCTGTTATCGGAGTTCCATGCGAAGGTAATTATCAAGGCTTAGATGCTTTGCTTTCAATAGCCCAAATGCCTCCTGGAGTTCCAGTTTTAGCTGTGGGTGTTAATAAAGGCTATATTGCAGCACAGAATTGTGCAAAAATGTTGAAAAAATATGATAGTGTAACTATAATTGGAGATAAAAATAATGAAAATGTAAAAAAAGCAGTTGACACTTTAAAGAAATTTGAAATAATGCCTGTCTTTGGCGCTAAACCAAATTCTAAAACAATCAATATAGAATTCACTTATTTTGATGAGCCGATTGAAAAAAAAGATGAATTGGTTATTTACTGCCCATTGCTTTTAGAAAAGGACGACAAGGCAGAAGCAGCCTTAAACTTTCTAAAACACACTAATCATGGCTTGTGGGTCGGCATAAACAATGGGGTTAATGCAGCAATTGCTGCAGTTGAGATAATGAATATTGACAATGAATGTGAGGAATTGTTGATTGCCTACAGGAGAGAGATGGGGAAAAAGGTGTTAGATGCAAATAAATAACCAATAATAAATTTTGAATTAAACAGATTGTAACTCAATTACTTTTAAATAGTAATTCAACATATTAGTATTTGGTGGCTAACTTGACAGAGCAAGAGGTTTTGGGTGTAAAGGGGCATATATTTGCTTGTACAAACAAAACTGAGAAAGAATGCTTAGATAGAATGATGTTTATTTGATTAAAATGCAATATCTAAACAAGATAATCAATGGGGATGTGTTTGAAATATTAGGAAAAATACCTGACAACTCCGTCCACTTAGCTATTACTTCTCCTCCTTATAATGTTGGCAAAAATTATGACTCCCATAACGATAAGATGAACTATGGGGAATATCTAAATTGGCTGAATAAAGTATGGATAGAAACCAAGAGGATTCTTGTTTTAGGAGGTAGGTTATGCCTAAATATTGCTCCGACAGGTATAAAAGAGTTTGTTCCAACTCATCAAGATTTTACTAATCAATTAAGAAAAATAGGAATGACCTTTAGAACTGAAATAATCTGGTATAAACAAACAATGTTAAAGAGGACTGCATGGGGTAGTTTTAAGAGCCCTTCAAATCCCCACATTATCCCTTCTTGGGAGTATATTTTAATATTTTCAAAAGGTCAAAATAGATTGGAAGGCAATCCAAAAGATGCTGACATAACAAAAGAAGAATTCATGAAATTCTCAGATGGGATGTGGTACCTTGCACCAGAGACTCAGCGTAATGGACATCCAGCACCATTTCCTGAAGAATTAATCTA
>CAYXOT010000109.1:0-3055 GCA_964466985.1 uncultured archaeon | reverse complement strand
GTATCAAAATTTACGAGCCATCTCCCGCAGGAATTCGGAACCATCGAAAGCTTCTCGTCCATTTGACAAGGAAAGGGATGGATTTGTCTTAAGCGAAGGAGCGGGGATCCTAATCCTTGAGACAGAAGAACATGCTTTGAATAGGGGGGCAAAAATATACGCTGAAGTGGTAGGGTGCGGAACAAACTGCGGTGCTTACAATATGGTTGCGCCTCAGCCTGATGGACTTGACGCGGCTGCCGCAATGCGGAGGTCTCTTCAGGATGCTCAAATTGCGTCTGATGAAGTTGATTATATCAATGCGCATGGTACCTCGACACCCTTTAATGACTTGGCAGAGACAAGGGCCATCAAAGAGGTTTTTAAAAAAAGGGCTTATCGAATTCCTATCAGTGCAACTAAATCCCTGATTGGGCATTCGATCGGAGCTTCGGGAGCTATAGAAACGGTTGTTTGCGCTTTGGTTCTCCAGAATCAGGTTATTCCTCCAACAATTAATTTAGATCATCCTGACCCCGAATGTGACCTCGACTATGTCCCGCACAAATCACGGAAGGCTGAAGTTCGCACGATCATGTCAAATTCTTTTGGATTCGGTTCTAATAATGCGGTTCTCATACTTAGAAAATATGAATAAATTTATTTGCACACAACATTGACCGGGAGAAGTCATGGCAAAGAAAGTGACAACTGAAGAAATATTTCAGAAATTTCGTCAAATTTTGGCTAAGAAATTAAAAATGAAGGAAAACGAAATTAATAAGGATTCGCGTTTAATGGATGACATTGGTGTGGATTCCGTAGATTTTTGGGAAATTATAGCCAAGGTCGAGCAAGAATTTGGGATCGATGTTGAAGACAACGATGTCAAGAGTGTCAATACGGTACAAGATGTCGTGAATATTCTCAAGGGAAAGATCGGAAATTCATAGAGATGGGGCGAAGCAATTCCAGATTAGTGTGTTAATAATGGCCGACTTTTATGGAGGATCATGATGGCTGAAGACCGGGAGACCAAGAATGCTTTGAATTCGTCTGAGGAGCTCACACGTGTTCCGTATCATTTGAAAAAAAATTATGACGAGGACTTTGTGAAAACGCGCAGGAAATGGTTGAGTGAACAAGTGGGAGTACAGTTTGTCCATATTGATAAACATTCTATTCAGTCTAAGGATGTACAGGGTAATATCGAAAATTTTGTGGGAGCAGCCCAAGTTCCAATTGGAGTTATGGGGCCTCTCAAGATAAATGGCGAATTCGCGAAAGGGGCCTTTTATGTACCTATGGCAACTACCGAAGGTGCTTTGGTAGAAACATTCCAACGGGGTGCCATCGCAATAACGAAGGCTGGCGGCGCTAATGCTGTGATCCTGAAGGATGATAATTATTTGGATCCCATCTTTATTTTGAAAGATATCGGTGCCGTCAGGAAGCTTATCAGCTGGGTAGAGGAACATTTCGAAGATTTAAAGCAAAAAGTGAAGGAAACAACGCAGCACGGCGTGCTAAACAAAATCACACCTTACGTGATCGGAAGACGGGTCATTTTGAAGTTTTCATATTTTACCCATGATGCTATGGGTGCAAATATGATCAATTTTGCGACAGACCAGCTATGTGAGTTTATTGCGGAGCGTGTCCCCATCGAAAAATACCTTCTGAGATCGAATATGTCCTCAGAGAAAAAAGCCGCGGCGGTGAACCTCTTGTTCAACTATGGAAAAGAAGTATTGGTGGAAGTCACCCTTCCGAGAAAAGTCGTGACCAGGTATTTAAATTCATCGCCGGAGGCGATAAGCCAGGCATGGCATTCATGGGCACTAGGCAGCATCCATGCAGGGATGTACGGAATCAATGCGCAGTTCGCTAACGGATTAGCAGCTTTGTTTATAGCTTGCGGACAGGATGTGGCGCATATCGTAAATGCTAGCGTTGGCATTAATATGCTTGAGATGACCAGCGATGGGGACCTTTATGCGTCTCTCAAACTTCCAAATATCTTGGTAGGAACGGTTGGTGGAGGAACTGCGTTGGGAACTCAAAAAGAATGCTTGGAAATGGTTGGTTGCTATGGGAAAGGGAAGTCTAAAAAATTTTCGGAAATAGTCGCCGCTGTACTATTGTCAGGAGAATTGGGTATATGTGCTGGTATAACTTCTGGAGAGTTTCAAAAACCACATATTAGAGCAAGCACACACACAAAAGAAAAAGCATATACGAAGCAGAGCTGATCATGAATCTTTATGCCTTCTCGGGTTTGCTTACGTTTATTACGTCCTTAGGATTCGGCATATTTTCTTGGGTAAAGGGAACCAAACGGCTTAATAAAATTTGGGCCATATTTTGCTTTTGTGTGGCTATTTGGGGTCTGGGCTGTTTCAAATTCTCAAGCGTATTCAACACGGACCAAGTCTTCTTTTGGCTTAGGATTGGCCATGTCGGCGTCATTTTGATGCCGGTTTTTTTTCTTCACTTTATTCTCGAATTTCTAGAACTTAGCAAACCCAAAACCCTTCTTTTTATCTATGCGTTTGGCATTTTCTTTAGTGTCATCAATCTCACGGACGCCCTTAACTATACACGTCTTTTAATTGCCCACCTGCGGTTTGTGTTTAATGAGTTTTACGTAGATTCACCTCCGGCTCTACTTTATCCAGCCTTCCTTTGTTATTATTTTGGAACAATTATTTATGCCCATTATTGGGTATTCAAACAGTATAGGACCTCGAGTGCTCTTAAAAAGAATCAGATGAAGTATTTCTTGGCCGCCACAGTACTTGGATTTTCTGGAGGCGCTACATCTTTTTTCATGGTATTTGGTATCGATATTTATCCGACTTTACACATTACAGTACCTCTTTATCCGGTAATCATGACTTACGCTATAGTCAATTACAAATTAATGGACATCGAAGTCGTCATCAAGAAGACTCTTGTTTTTGCCGGCATTGTGGCCGCAGCCGTTTCTGTTATCGCATTTCCTCTTGCTTTGATTCAGGCTGTAATTGGGAAAGCTTTTGGAGTTCCTGATCCTTTCATTCTCATGGCGCTCGGA
>CAYXOT010000108.1:0-3062 GCA_964466985.1 uncultured archaeon | reverse complement strand
CGTGCCAATTCTTCCGACACCTCAAGCAAAATCTCTTTTAAAGCAACTAATGCAGAATGAGAAACCCCTTCGGCGCCTGCTTCTCGAGCAATCTTTTCAAGAGGCAATAAAGGAAAGTCTTTAACCATTGCAATTTATTTGTCCAATCATCTTAATATAACTTTCCATAACGAGTGAAAATTATGAAAGTGGTGCTGGATACAAGTGCAATCATATATCTGAATGATTTCCGCATGTTCGGTGAAATGTTTACAGTAAGCGATGTTTTGGGCGAGATTAAGGATAAGGTAAGCACGCTGAAATTATTGGGAATGAAGCTCAAAGTTGTTGATCCTATGGAATCTTCTATCAAGGAGATTGAAAAAGCGGCAAAAGAAACCGGTGATCTGGACTTGTCAAAGACGGATATAAAAATCTTGGCGTTGGCAAAAGAAAATGGCTTGGATATAGTGTCAGATGACTATGATGTCCAGAATGTTGCAGAGAAACTGGGAATAAAATACATATCATTGTTCAGCAAGAAGATAACAAAACTTGTTCGATGGGGAATGTATTGCGATAGTTGTAAGAGATTCCATGAAAATCAAACCATGTGTCAGAAATGTGGCAACAGGCTTATTCGGAGACCTGTGAAAGAAGAGCTTATAAAGTAGGAAAATAATTAATTTTAGGGGTTGTAGAAAGATTTAAATAGTTTACTGTTTATAGATAATCTAATAAAATTTCATTTACTTCAAAGTGATAAATAATGCCAAAAGGAAAAACAGCATCACCAAGCAAGTATGGCAAAAGATGTCCTGATTGCGGAAGTTTTAATTTTGTAGAAGACCCGACAAGAGGAGAGCTTGTATGCGCCAAATGCGGTCTTGTTGTGGAAGAGGAAATGATTGATACTGGCCAGGAATGGAGGGCTTTTGACACCGAGCAAATGAGCAGAAGGGCAAGAGCAGGTGCTCCGTTGACATTCACAAAGCATGACAAAGGATTGACGACTGAAATCGGCAAGGGTGTCGGCGAGCTTTACAAGGTTCCTACAAAGAAAAGAGCTCAGTATTACAGATTGACAAAATGGCACAAGAGATTGATAAAGAGCAAGGATAGAAATCTTTCTTTTGCTTTGTCTGAATTGCAGAGAATCGTCTCATTTTTGAACTTGTCGCACAGCGTTCACGAGAAGATCGCAAGATACTACGAGCAGGCTGTCAACAAAGGACTGGTCAGAGGAAGAAGCATAGAGTCTGTTGTTGCCGCTTTGACTTATGCTGTTTCAAGGGAATTCGGTTCGCCAAGAACTTTGGACGAAATTGCTGAAGCTTCTGGTGAGGACAAGAGAGAAATTGGGAGGACATATCGTTATATATCAAGGGAATTGAACATCAGAATTCTCCCTGCAGATCCAGTGACTTATGTTCCAAGATTCTGTTCGATATTGGGATTGAGCGACAGGGTTTTGGCGAAGGCTGTCGAGATTTTGAAGAAAGCTAAAAAGTACGAGCTTACTTCAGGCAAGGGACCGACAGGTGTTGCCGCTGCTGCTATTTACATTGCATGCGTTCTTATCGGCGAGAAGAGAACACAGAGAGAAGTTGCAGATACGACAAACATTACCGAAGTCACCATAAGAAACCGCTACATTGAACTGGTGAAGAAGTTGGACCTTGAAGAAGAAATGGAAAAAAGAGCTAAAGAAGAGTAAATAAATTATTCATGCTTAGTTCTTTAATTGTTACTTTATTTTCAATTAATTTAATTCCATTATCTGTTAATTTCCAGAAAATATTTTTACCTTTTCTCAGATTTGCAATCAAGTAAAATGATCGAGTAATGTGTTTATATGTCTTAACATACCTTTTTTGAAACCATATAATCTTGGAAAAGGTATTTCACCTGTCTTGAAAGCATAATTCATTACCTCTGCCATATAAAATAATATTCGTTCGCCAGTTGGGTCATTTTCCATCATGCGTAAAACTTCCACAATTGGTTTCCCTCTAGTTGCAGAAGATGGATTTAGAGGTAATAGTTCTCTATATTCAGCTATTGTTATTTCTGCTTTTCTTAGACGTTCTTCTAGCTGTAATATTTCAGGGGTATTTAGAAATGAACTTAAATCTTTTTGAGTCAAGACTCCTGTACACTCAAGTATTACTTTAGCTGGTTCTCTATAACCATTAATTGCTACAGCGCCATGACCTACTAAATGTTCATAAAAAGCATCAAAATCATATGGTGCATTATACCCCATTCTTACGCTTTGTACTAAAGAACGATTATCTATTTGATATAAAAATCTAGAAGCTCGGCTATCAGCATCCTTCAAAAGATGTAGAGCTGATGAAACTGCATCAGTATATACACCTGCGCCGGCTTCTTGAGAAGTTTGCCTTAAAGCTGTCATTACATCTTGAGAAGTAGGGATAAATAATTGATCTCTTAGTAAATATCTGATGGGCCCACTGTATGCCGGTTTTTCATCAACCACTATTTTCACCTTACAACCCCTTTTCCAAGTTCGAAGAATTTTGATATGTGTAACATAACTAAAATTATTGTGTTAACTTATTTATAAAGATTTCTATTCTTCACTACATAATAGTGATAACGTTAAGTTGGTTAATATCCCCTTTCCTTATCAACCAAATTAGGCATTCTCCTTCCTTCAAGAAAGGCTCTCAAATTCTCGCAAAATATGTCAACCACCCTATCCATGTAATGAGGCGTCCATCCAGAGTAATGCGGCGTGATGATAACATTTTCTAAATTCCACAACTCGCTAGTTTCAGGCAAAGGCTCTTCTTCAAAAACATCTAATCCTGCTCCAGCAATTATGTTTTCTTTCAAAGCTCTAATCAAATCATCCTCGTTAACAATTTTCCCCCTACCAATGTTTATGAAATAAGCTGAAGGCTTCATTTTTTTGAATTTCTCATAATCAAACAAGTGGTAAGTTTCTTTTGTCGATGGGAGACAACAGACTACATGATCAGATTTTTTTAATACTTTGTCCAATTCATCTGATGGATATAATTCATCAACGTTTTTCTCTTCTCGAGGATTTCTAA
>CAYXOT010000107.1:0-3071 GCA_964466985.1 uncultured archaeon | reverse complement strand
GCCTGTTCGTTAATAGTTGCAATCAACTCAGCGCCATAACCGCATGTCCTAGGAGCCTCCTGCACAACAACACATCTTCCAGTCTTCTTCACCGAATCAATTATCGTCTTCCTATCCACAGGATACAATGTCAGCAAATCCAGAATCTCGACAGAATACTTCCCTTGCAGTTGTTCAACAGCTTCTCTAACAATTTTCAACATCGCGCCCCATGCAATAACAGTAACATCACTTCCTTCCTGCCTGACTTCAGCTTTATTCAAAGGAATAGTATATTCCTCTTCAGGAACTTCTTCTTTGATAGCACGGTAAATTCTCTTAGGCTCGAGAAAAACAACAGGATCAGGATCTCGAATAGAAGATATCAATAATCCTTTCGCATTATACGGTCCAGATGGCGTGACAACTTTTATTCCCGGTATGTGCGTGAAGAAAGCTTCCAAAGATTCCGAATGATGCTCCAATGCCCTGATGCCGCCGCCATGCGGAACACGAAAAACTAATGGCACATGATATTTTCCTTGCGACCTTTTTCTCATCCTTCCTGCGTGATTATACAACTGATCCAACATCGGCATTGAGAATCCATCGAATTGAACTTCTGGCACAGGCTTCATGCCTGCGATAGCTAGACCAATAGAAGTACCAATTATACCAACCTCAGCCAACGGCGTGTCAATAACGCGATTGTAGCCAAATTGTTGCCACAAACCTTCTGTTACTCTGAAAACACCCCCATCTTTCCCAACATCTTCGCCCAGAAGAATTACAGTCTCGTCTTTCTCCATTTCCTGCTTCAATGCAAGATTGATTGCTTGAACAAGATTCAGTTTAGCCATATTCATCAAGTGAAACGTGTAGGCATCATAACCGTGTTTTCTTTTTCTATATAGCCAGTCCTCTCTGGCACATCTACGAATAACTTAAATTTCTCTAACAAGTCCTTAAAGCCTATTATAAGTGGTACTTCATCTGTTGACGCTAGATAAGCTCTTATTTTCAATTCTCCTGTTTCGTTTCCTTCTCTATCAACAATGTTAATCCATACCCAAGCAACTTTTACTGGCAGGGCACATTCTTCTTTCGCTACTAGCCCTTTAACTGAGTGATCTCCTAAAACTTCCTTTTCAATCTGTTCCGACAAACTGGATGGAATAATCGTTGTGTGTGCACCCGTGTCTATTAATGCATCTTTTATAGGTGTCCAATTTTCACCACCCTTTAATTTAACAATACACCATACTCTAAACAAGCCGCCATAATCTGGGATTTTTCTTAGCAATCTAAAATCGAAATGTTTTTTTACATGAATTTTTACTTTAATACAATGCCGCCCCCGATTCTACAAAGGTAGTATAAACTTCCCTTTTACCTGTTTTTCTTCTCGCTTCTTCTTCAACAGTTTTTAAGTTTTTACCAGAACTCACAACTTCCTTATTAACTATAGCAACCCATTCATCTTGGTATTTATTTTGTAATTCGGAATAAGAATTTTGTGCCCACTCCAAATCTTCCCATATATCATCCATCTAACCACCTAATAATAATTAACTATTTTAAAGGTTAATTGCTTGTACCAAATTCAATTTCATAGTTATCCCCATCCACCATCTGCCTTTAGTATGTTTCCATTAACATAGCTAGCTTCATCCGACGCAAGAAACAAAATAACTTTTGCAATTTCTTCAGGTCTAGCGAATCTTTGGATATAAATCTTCTTCTTTTCTCCTTCAACGTAATCTTTAGGAAGATCTTTATTCATTGCAGTGTCAACCCATCCAGGTGCAACAGCATTAACATGTATTGTTGGTGCTAATTCTTTTGCCAAAGATTTAGTAAGAATAGCAACTCCTGCCTTCGAAGCATCATAATCCATGGATTCAGGATTAAAACTATCAATAGCATTTGTCGAAGACACATTAACAATTCTACCGCTTTTTTGTTTCTTCATGTATGGAGCAATGTATTTAGAGCAAAGAAAAACACCGATGAGATTCACGTCAAGTGTCCTCTTCCACTGCTCAACAGTTCTCTTTTCAAAAGGCACGTCAAAAACTATGCCTGCATTGTTGACAAGTATATTTATCTTACCAAATTTTTTGATAGTCCTTTCAACCATTTGTTTAACTTGTTCTTCTTTAGAGACATCACATTTAATTGCGATAGCATCCGACCCTAGTTTTTCAATCTCGTTAACAACTGAATTTGCTTCCTTCTCAGATTTAGAATAATTAACAACAACTTTTGCACCTTCTTTAGCGAACAATAAAGCGGTCGCTTTTCCAATTCCTCTACTGGAACCAGTAATTATTGCAACTTTATTTTCCAATTTTTTCATATTATCAACCTAATGATTCACCCGCGTCCACAGACACAATAGAACCATTCATGTAAGAAGCGTCATCGGAAGCTAAAAATAAAATAACATTGGCAACTTCTTCCGGTTTTCCCAACCGTTTCGCTAGAGTTTGTTCTTCTACATATTCTTTTAATTCGCCCTCATTTGCAAAAGCTTTTCTTATTAGAGGAGTATCTATCGGACCAGGGCATACACAATTAACTCTTATCCCATAACCAGCATATTCGGTAGCCATGACTTTTGTCAAATGAATTATGCCTGCTTTGGATGTGCAATAAGCTGGAGACCAGGGTTCGGGCACAAGTCCTAATGCGGATGAAGTATTGATTATTGCACCGCTTTTATTTCTTTTCATCATTGGCAAGACATATTTAGAACAAAGATACACACTTTTAAGATTCGTGTCAAGTACTTTATCCCAAACACTTTCTTCCAATTCATCCAAAAATTTGTTCTCGATATAAATTCCTGCATTGTTAAACAAAATATCGATTTTACCAAATTTCTTAACAACAGTTCCCACCATTTTCTTAACATAATCGCTTTTAGTCATATCACATTTTACAAAAAAGGAGTTATTGCCCAGCTCTTTCTCAGTTTGTTTCCCGAGTTTTTCATTAATATCTACAATAGCAACTTTAGCACCTTCCTTAATGAATAACGATGCAGTCGCTTTACCTATTCCGGATGCACCGCCTGTTACTATTGCAAC
>CAYXOT010000106.1:0-3098 GCA_964466985.1 uncultured archaeon | reverse complement strand
TGAAAAAGTCATTAATAGTTGTCAGGATGCTTATCGTCTTGCCCATCCCACCCAAGGCGAAATCCTTACCCGGGATTGCGAAGAGACTATAAAAGGTTACTACCGTGACCAGCAAGGAAATTCTTTTATCGTGCTCCCTATCGATAATCACTTAGAGGTATGCCCGACAAACAGCCCGCGTTTCAGGAACTGGATGGCGACACGCTACCGCCGGAAATACGGTTCTCCGCCAAGAAGCGACGCTATCAACCAGGCCAGGATTCAAATCGAGGCGCGTTGCGAAGATTCTGTGCAGTTTGATATGTTTAATCGTGTGGGCTGGTATGATGGCGCGATTTATTACGACCTTACCACACAAGACTGGAAGGGTGTGCGCATCGATAAAGACGGCTGGCAGATAGTCTCTCTTCCTCCGATATTCAAGCGGCATCATCATCAGATAGCCCAGGCATTGCCTGTTCATGGCGGCGACCCTAAAGAAATCTTAAGCTTCTGTAATATCTTGCCCGAAGACCATTGCCTTTTTATGGTCCTGACCGCTTCATATTTTATTCCTGATTTCCCGCATGTTATCTTAAGCCAGACCGGCGAGGAAGGCTCAGGCAAATCGAATATTTCCCGAAAGATTAAAGGTTTGGTTGACCCTTCGCGCGTAATGCTCATTTCACCGCCAAAAGATTTGGAACAGGCGCAGATGACAGCTGAAAAACACTGGCTCAGCGCATTTGACAATATGTCCAATATCCTTGAGTGGTTTAGCGACTTTCTCTGCCGGGGCGTTACCGGCGAAGGAGACATGAAACGCTCGCTTTACACCAATGACGGCGAGTTTATCCGCTCTTACCGCAGATGTTTTGTTTTAAACGGGATAGGCCTGGCTATATGGCGGGCAGATTTACTGGACAGGGCGGTTATTTTCGATATCCCAAGACTTAAAAACAACCGGTCTGAATGGGCTATGAATGATGAGTGGCGAAAATCATTGCCCGGTATTTTAGGTGGATTTTTTACGTCAATATCAAAAGCGATGAATACGGTAAGCTCTGTTAAAGGCCATGAGAAATTCCGCATGTCTGATTTTGCGCAATGGGGAGCTGTGCTGGCTGAAGAGCTTGGGTATTCGCAGGATGAGTTTTTCAGGAAGTATCAGGAATCGGTTGAGCGCAAGTGGCAGGATACAGCTTCGGACAGCGTCTTTGCCAAGAAAATTGCCGACTTCTTGAAAAAGTGTAACGGTTATTGGGAAGGAACGACAGTTGAGCTTCTTGAGAAATTGCGCTCAGAAGATACCGAAACTGCCGGGACTCCAAGGACCGCCAAGTGGCTGTCAACAGAGCTTGTCAGGATAGCGTCGGTTATGCGTAATGTGGGGATTGATATAGCAAAGAAAGAAAAGCGCCAGGCCGGGACAGGCAGGCGCATTTTTGTGATTAAGAGGATGTCAGGAAAAGAGCGCGAGGATCCTTAAAGATCCTCACAGAAACTCACAGGCTTCCTCACAGGGCAAACTCTTGTGATTATAAGAGGTTAGGGAATTTTGTGAGGTTTGTGAGTCTATTTTTCTATTAAAAAGAGAAAGAGAAAAGAAGTATTTATGGTCCTCAAAATACCCCTATGTAAAAGGTGAGAATATTAGCCTCACAATCCTCACACCTCACAGCCTATGGGTCCCTCCAAGGGGGGCTTGGGCCGAGGGTTGGGTGAGGCGCATTTTGTGAGTGATTTCAGGGTCGTTTTTTTTGGATGTCGGTGTCGGTATGGTTAGGGGCATGGAAAAGGCTCAACCCGGGGCAATTATGGGGCAAAACGCCTGTAAATAAAGGGGTTATGGCATTTTGCTCAAACAGGTAATTTTGGCGAAAATGGGCAAATAGACCGACATTTGCCCCCTCGGATGTCGGTATGCAATGTCGGTTTTTTTGGAAGGCGCATTTAGGGGTTTTATAGCCCTGCTCTAAGCGCGATAAAATGTCCACCAACAGCAAATGTCTACTAAATAGTGGACATTCAGAGATGCCTTGCATTTTGTCACAAAAAGCATATATTATTTGTGACATTTAAATGTCTGTCCGTTCGTTATCATAGAACACTTGTTCTATCATATCGGGCAGTATTGTGTATGATTTTTTAGAGTCTATCTTATTAATTGACTTTTAACGCTCATAGTTATACAATATGGACTGATAAGGGTTTTTAAGGATTATAAAATTTACGATTTTGGACAACAAAAAAGGAAGAGAGACGCCATGGAAGACGTAAAAAAATATCTTACCGTAAGCGAGATCGCTCAAAGACTGGACTTTACTGAAGAGTGGGTACGTGACCTTATTGCAAAGAAAGAAATCAAGGCCACTAAGATTGGTAGATGGCGGGTAAAACCCGAAGATCTGGAAGATTTTATTAGATCGCGAAGCAATATGAAAAAGGAGGACTGAGATGATTTATTCAAAGGTTGAAATTCAAAACTTTAGGTGTTTTAAGAATTTAAAAATTGAAAAGATGCAAAGAGTGAATTTAATCACTGGAAAAAATAATGTAGGAAAAACCGCTTTTCTTGAAACTTTATTTATTATGGCAGGTACTTCGGGTGAGTTAATGCTTAGGACGGATTCCTTTCGCGGGATGCCAGGAGTAAGAATTAATTTGTCAGGGACAGGAGCAACAGAATCACCATTAAACAGTTTTTTCTATAATTTTAGTTCAGACCGAGAAATTACACTAAAGGCAGAAAATGGAAAGAATTGGAGAAAAATTATTATAAAATCTGCTCCTCCTTCAACTCTTTTAATGTCGACAAGCAACGAGGATGGTAGAACGGCGTTGCGAGGTGAGCAATCTCGCGATTTGTGCGAGTTAATTTATGAAGATTCCAGCGGCGAAAAGTTCACAAATAAGATAATTCTTTTTCCTGAAAAGAACCAAATTTCTTTTGGAGACAAAAATCGGCCAGCATTGTTTGAAGCAATTTTTTTGCACAACGTATCATATAATCCTAAAGAAGATGTTGGTAGATTAGGGAGTTTATTGGAGATTAAAAAAGATAAGGAAATTATCGAAGCATTGAAAGTTTTAGAGCCTCGATTAGAGGATATTCGCAT
>CAYXOT010000105.1:0-3107 GCA_964466985.1 uncultured archaeon | reverse complement strand
GATGTCTGAATTTGAAAAAATCGACGGCGCTATGAGCTGTCTGTCGAAGTTGTTTTATATAAAGGAGGAGGAATTATGATGTCGAATTCGCGTAATGTAGAAGAAGCAATTAGCAAATCTATCGAAGATACTCGTGCCGCGTATGAACAGGTTGCAGTAGTATATGATGTCATAAGTGCGCCGTTTCAGATTACAGTTACATATCCTAAGATTATTTCTGTTGTAAGGAAATTACTGGGCTCCCTTTATAAGAAAAAAATTCTTGATGTTGGGTGCGGTTCGGGAACACTTATTCGTATGCTAAATGAACAAGGCGCAGAATGCTCTGGGATTGATTTAACGCCTGCATTTGTAGAGTTAGCTTGTTCACGTGGACTCAATGTTTCTGAAGCTTCCATGCACAAGCTTCCTTTCCCCGATAAGGCATTCGACGCAATCGTTTCTAACTATGCCTTGAATTATCTTCCTGCGGAAGGGCAGCGTCTCGCACTCCAAGAAAACTTTCGAGTTCTCCATTCGGGGGGAGTAATGGTTTTCTCCTATATGCATCCGTTCTTTATGCGCGCGGGTCGCTATGATCCAACACTCCTCCATTATCCTTCACTTATCGAAGACTATTTCCACCCCGAAAGGCAGGAAACGCTTCGTTTATTTGACCAAACATTTATTCTCCATCTTTTGGATTGGCCAGAAATTGTAAATATGGTACTCAAGATCGGATTTAGACTTCAAGAACTTATCGATGCAGAAATTCCGGAAAATTTGGAAGAGATTATTTCTGGAATCAAAGATGAGCGTATTGCACAATTTATACAGAGTTTTCGCTATAATCCTTACGCAATATTTATTGTTGGAATAAAGTAGTCGAGCGTGAGAAGGAAAAATGAGTAAGAAAAAGGTTTTCAAGGCAGCACGAGTAGATGAAACTTATTACTGGGATCGTATTGATAGAAACATTGGTATTATTTCACGAGAAGAACAGGGGATTCTTAAAAATAGCACCATCGGGATTGCCGGATGCGGAGGTATGGGTGGTCTTGTCGCCGCGCAATTTGCCCGGATCGGAGTAGGGTACTTAAAAATTGCTGACTGTGAAGTTTTTGATAGATCTAATATTAACCGTCAATTTGGGGCAATGTTTGATACTGTGGGGAAGAATAAGGCAGTAGTTACGGCCCAGGAAATTAGGCGTATAACGCCCGATTTGCGCATTGATGTTTATGATGAAGGGATCAATGAAGACAGCGTAGAAGATTTCGTGAAAGGATGTAGTGTGGTTTGTGACGAGATTGAGCTTTTTGCAATTAAACCTCGCCTTATGCTTCATAAGACCGCTCGATCTTTTGGTGTTCCAGTCTTTTGCTGTGATGTTATTGGATTCGGAACTCGAATTTTCTTTTTTTCGCCCGACAGCATGACCATGGAAGAACTTCTCGGTCTTAGCGGTGATGAAAAAATTGAGCCGTGGATTGTGCGTAGGCTTCTGGAGCGTTTTGCTCCAGAGTCACCGAATGAGTTTACCGAGGAACTTATTGTGTCGATGTTTATTGGCGAGAAGAAAGCTGCAATATTTGGAGGTACCCCCCTTATAAGCAGCGGTATTCTAGTGGATAGTGTATGTCTTTTTTTAATAGGAACAGATCATCGCCCATGGATAGTTCCTGTGCCTAAAATGCCCGGGTATTGCCTTTTTGATGCCGGTGAATGGAAAACAAGAGTAGTGAGGGGAAAATGGTGGTAGAGAGTGAATATATATTCCGAGTAAAAATCGCGGAAACCAAACAGGAAAGAGACGAGGCGAGCCGCCTCATAGTCGCGAAATACGAGGAAGAGTTTGGGGTGAGAGTGCCACCTGCGGAACGCCAGATTATTGTACTTTTTAATGAGAATGTGGTGGGTACAGCCGGTTTAGAGTTTCCTGTTTCTGGAAAGTTTCCCCTTGAGGAATATTTTGATATACAAGATGAAAGATTTAGTAATGCCTGCATCGAGGATATGGTAGAATTTACGAGGTGGGCATCCCGGTACCCCCACGCGGGAGAGGTAGCTGTTATTGGTCTTACCACTTACGCATTGAGCCTCGGCAAAAAATATGCTATTCTTTCTGTAAAGGATAAGCAACTTGATCGCTTGAGAGCGCTTGGTGCTAATATGACTATCCTTGTTGCAAAAATAAGACAAAGCATTCCTGATTTTTTGATAGAATACTACGCAATGCCGCCATATCCAAAGCTTATCATGGTGGATATCGAAGAATTTAAAAGTTCTTTTTTAGAAAGTATTTCAAAATTTAAATTACAAAAAGTTTTGGTGAGAATAGATTTCTAAAACTGGGCAGTTAACCCAGTTTTTACTTAATGCTATTGAATTAAGTCAACTTATTTATCATGTTGCTGCTTACTCAAATTACTATTATTTTTACCGGATTGCTAACCCTCGGTATCACCTTGTTTGCCTATAGGGGGAGGAGGGATGCGGTCCGGCAATCCTTCCTATTTTTAGGAGGAGGTTTTTCATTATGGGCTATTAGTCTTGCGTTTATGCAAATAACAAAAGATGCTATTTTTGTCCAATTAATTTTCTTTAATGGTCTCCCGCTTTTTGGGGGGCTTTTTCTTTTTGTCAAGACATTTCCCGACTATGTCGGACCACTGCCGAGAAGACTCCATTTGTATTTGCTTCCTTATGTGTTAATTTTAGTTCTTTTGCCGTTTGGCTTGATTATGAAGGGAGTAATTTTTCATCCCCATGGCGCGATAGAGCCAATTTTAGGAATAGCCTTCCCTGTCTTTATAGTAATTGCTTTTGGATATATACTTGCGAGTCTTTTTATGATCATAAAAAAATTGTTGCGTTCTACTGGGATCATGAGAGAACAGATGAAATATTTATCCTTGGGACTCGGTATTTCCCTGCTTGTTGTTTTTCTTGCAGATATCCTTTTGCCTGCTTTGGGCGTTTATCAGTTTAATATTTTGGGGGCGTTTTCTCCTATTATTTTTACCGCTTTTACGGCATACGCGATTGTCCGCCACCGGTTTCTTGACATTCGGGTCGTTATTCAGAGAGGACTTTTATATTCCATTACTATAGGAATAGTCACTGGG
>CAYXOT010000104.1:0-3108 GCA_964466985.1 uncultured archaeon | reverse complement strand
ATATGCTATCGATAAAGTATGGAGATATGATAACCCTGCAAGTCTACGATTTAGAGAATTTTGGCAATCGGATATCGACGTTGTCGGCAGCACTTCGCTACTCGCTGATGTAGAGTGCTTAACCGCTGTATGCGAAATTTTAGACAGGCTAGGTTTCAAAGATTTCCAAATAAGAGTAAACAGCAGGAAACTGCTCCAAAATGAATTTGAAAAAATAGTGGAAAGGGGGAAGGTAGTCGATGTCTTCAGGACTATAGACAAATTAGATAAGATAGGATTCGAAGGTGTCGAGGCTGAACTAAAAAATAAAGGGTTTGATCCTTCGAATATAATCAAAGTTTTGAAATTAAACGAGCTGGCAAAAATTCCCGATAGTGATGGAAAGAAAGATCTGGAAGAGTTTTTCAATCTAGCCAAGAGATTTGGCATTGGCAAGAAATTGAAATTTGATATATCACTTGTCCGTGGCCTTGAGTACTATACTTCTGTAGTTTTCGAAGTCAATATCGGTGCTAAAGTCAGCTGTGGCGGTGGCGGTAGGTACGACAATCTAATTAAGGCTGTTGGTGGTCAGGACTTGCCTGCGACTGGAATTTCTCTAGGTTTGGATAGAATTTTAGAAGTTATGAAAGAGAACAAGATGTTCAAAACCGAGAGGGGTAATACAAAAGTTTTCGTTGCAAATGTAGACAACACAGTAATAAGAGATGTTATACTGATTGCGAAAGAACTTAGAAAAAACAATATAAACACACAAATAGATTTAATGGAAAGAAACTTTGGTAAGCAATTGGAGTATGCGGGCAATTCACAGATTCCTTTTGTTCTAATTATTGGTCCTCAGGAAGTAAAAAAGAAAAAGTTTAAATTGAAGGATATGAAAACTGGTAAACAGAGGGAATTATCGCTGAAGAATATTATTTCTTTATTAAAATAGTTCTATAATTGATTTGTATGGTTGAAAAAATTAACAAGGTCTGCCTCGACACTTCAATCATCGTTGACGGCAAGATATCTGAAATGATAAAGAGCGGGGAACTGGAAAATGCAGAGATTATCATCCCTTATGCTGTTCTTGACGAACTGCAGGCACAGGCTTCGAAGGGAAGGGAGCCCGGATTCGCTGGCTTGGGTGAATTGAAACAGTTGCGCGAGATTTGCGAGAAGAAAAAAATAAAAATGAGATTCGCTGGTGACAGACCTTCTATAGATGACATCAGGCTTGCTAAATCTGGAAGGATGGATGCATTGATCAGGGATGTTGCAAAAGCTGAGAATGGAACATTATATACCGCCGATTATGTGCAGGCATTGGTTGGCGAGGCCGAAGGGGTGAAAGTTAATCATATACCGGCTGAAACAAAGACAGAGGGATTGAAGTTTGAGAGTTACTTCACTCCAGATACTTTATCGCTGCATCTTAAGGAAGATGTCCTCCCCATGGCTAAAAGAGGCAAGCCTGGAAAATTCGAACTGGTGAGATTAAGTGACCAGCCATTAACACGCGAAGAACTGGAGTTAATAATCCGTGAAATGTCTGAAGCTGCGAGAATTAGTGAAGAAGGATCGTTTGAAATTGTCAGGTCTGGGGCTACTGTTATACAGCTGGGAAGTTATAGGATAGCTATCGCACGTCCGCCATTTTCTGATGGGGTGGAGATAACGGTTGTTAGGCCGATCGTCAAGCTTACTTTGGATGATTACAAGCTATCAGAGAAATTGAGGAAAAGATTGAAAGAAAAGGCTGAAGGAGTTTTGATTGCCGGTCCGCCAGGTTCAGGGAAGACGACATTAGCAGGAAGCCTTGCTGAGTTCTACCAAAGTCAAGGAAAGATAGTGAAAACTTTGGAATCACCGCGGGATTTGCAGGTCAGGCCAGAAATAACACAATACGGTCCATTGGAAGGCGATTTTGAGAAGACTGCGGATATACTGCTTTTGGTAAGGCCGGATTATTCTGTATACGATGAAGTTAGGAAGACAAAGGATTTTGAAGTCTTTTCAGACATGCGGCTGTCAGGAATTGGAATGGTGGGTGTTGTGCATGCCAGCAATCCTATAGATGCTATACAGAGGTTCATGGGCAGGATAGAGCTGGGGATGATACCGCATGTTATAGATACTGTTGTTTTTGTGAAGGATGGGGAGGTGAAGAAGGTTTATGACCTGGATCTGACTGTGAAAGTTCCTACAGGCATGATGGAAGCTGACTTGGCTCGTCCTGTGGTTGATGTGAAGGATTTCGAAACCGGCAGGCTTGAATATGAGATTTACACGTTCGGTGAGGAGAATGTCATCATCCCTGTTAAAGAAGGTTCTGTATCGCCGTTGAAGAAATTAGCCGGCGAAAGAATTATACAGGAGATTAGAAAGTTTGATCCTGGTGTTGAAGTTGAGCTGGTTTCTGAAAATCAAGCAGTGGTTAGAGTCGATAATGAGATCATCCCACGATTAATAGGCAAGGAAGGCGCTACTGTAAAGGCCTTGGAAGAAAGATTGGGCATACACATTGAAGTCGAGTCTAAGACTGGCATGGTTGGGAATGAAATTCAATTTGAATTGTTTGAAAAGGGAAATAGTTTTGATTTTGGTTTTAATAGGAATTTGATTGGCAAGGCTGCTAGCATATTTATTGAAGATCAGTTTTTGTTTTCTGCGACTATCGGGAAGAAGGGTAGCATCAAGATTACGAAAGATTCTGATATCGGGAAGGAAATTTTGAGGGCGTTGGTTGGAAAGAAGAAGGTTAAAGCTTTTCTTTAAGATCAATTTATTGTTGCATAAGTTCATGATAAGATCTTAATCTTTGAAGTTCCTTAACTGGGAGAGTTTGCCGCATTATAAATGTGCGTTGATCGCTATATTCTTCTGGGTCACTCCTCAATAAAGTTCCTTTCATCCTTTTCAAGGTACCTAAACTCATATCTTTAATTACTTCTATAAAGAGAAAATAATTAATCGGATCTATTCCTCTATTCTCATATTTTTGTCTTAAATTCCTAAATAACAAAGCTTGCGTTGTAATTATATCGTAAGTATCAAACCCGTTTTCCATCAAATCACTTGTAATTACATTAAGACAATTGGATAAATTAAAACTTTTTGGTT
>CAYXOT010000103.1:0-3115 GCA_964466985.1 uncultured archaeon | reverse complement strand
ATCTTTTATCTCCCTGCGGGCGAGCTCTCTCATGTCTTCGCTGCCATGGCGCCTGAGCCATTCGGAAACAGCGTCTTCGGCGGCCTCGCTCAGCGAGCCTTTCCCGAATCCATAACGCCTCATGGCAAGTTCCCTGAATTTCTGTTCGGTTTCATCTGAAACTTGTATTTTTATGCTTCCCATAAGTTCATATGTACTTAAGAACTTAAATACCTTTCTACACGAATTCCAAAAAATCGCCAAATTCTCTTATTGAGCGGTATTCTTTGTTCTGGTAGCCTTTTTGATCTTTAATACACAACCACACCCAATAAAGTTATAGAGAAGCTTGGCTGGAAGGTCGGAGAAGAAATTAGAAGTCAAGAACGGGAAGCTCGTTAGTATCTATTCAGCCTAAGGAAGTGAATTCTGCGTTACCAAAAATCATAAACATAAATTTGTGTAATCAGTAAAGATGAATCTTGAAGAGCTTACCAAGAGAGAACTAATCGAACTTTACAAGGCATCGACAAAGCAAATCAGAGACTTGGTGAAAGAAATAGAAAAGCTAAAAAGGCAAGTAGAAAAACTGTCTGGTTCTAAAGAATTACCACATTTTATCAAGCCTAATGTCGACAACGCAGAGCCAAAAAAGCTTGGTGCAAAAGAGGGTCATGAGGGCGTTACACGCCCTACACCCGAGAAGGTAGACGAGAAAAAGGAGGTAGGGATGAAACGATGTCCTAGAGGACACCGCATTGCTAAAATCAAGGAAAAGAAGAAGCGCATAGTAGAAGATATAGAAATCGTAAGAAGGACAAGGGTTACTGAGTACGAACTCCAAGGATATTGGTGCAAGAAGTGCAAGAAAAAGGTCTTCCCAAAGATATTCGAGGCCATGCCAGGCTTTCGCCTTGGCATGAATTTCTGCAATTACGTTTGCGAGAGGAAATTCGGTTATCGGATGACTTACAACCTGATACAGAAAGACCTTCTGGAAAATTTCGGACTGAAGGTCTCGCAGGGAACTCTTGTTAATGCAGTACACGCTGTATCAAACCTTCTTGGAAAGAAGTATGAGCTCTACAAGACGCTTCTGCGCGAAGGAAAATTCGTGCACATAGATGAGACAGGCTGGAGGGTTCGTGGAACGAATTTGTGGTTGTGGAAATTCAGGTCTGAGAATACAGTTGTGACAGTGATAAACTGGAGGAGGAGCCATGTAGTGCCAGAAGATGTTATTGGAGAAGATTATGAAGGGATAGTTGTCAGGGACGGCTATCAGGCTTATAACATGCTGAAGTGCAAGAAACAGCAGTGCTGGGCGCATATACTCAGGCACTCAAAGAAAGCCTGTGAGAAATATCCAAACTCAGAGGAAGCAAAGATATTTCACACTAACATAAAATCTTTGCACCAAAATGCCAAGAAGGTAAAGAAATTGAAGAGGAACAGGACGTTGTTTGAGAATAGATTGAAACGTTTGACTAGCAAACGTTTCTACAACCCAGAACTCAAAAAGCTAAAGAAATTTCTGACAAGGCATTTTGATGAGTTATTCCTTTTCTTAGAAGAGAACATAGAAAGCACGAATAATGCAGCAGAACGAGCAATACGAAATGATGTAGTTATACGAAAAATATCCGGTGGTAACAGATCTCCTGCTGGCAGACACGATTATGAAGTTATTTCGTCTGTCATACAGACATGCCAGATGAGAAATGAAGATTTTTCAAAAACAGTTATGGACGAGCTAAAATCCACTGCCTACGGCTGAATAGATACGCTCGTTATTGAGAAGGATTAATGTCATTTTATAGTAGTAACTAATAGAAGCTTTAAAAAGGTTTCTAATCAATTTGTGCTGTCCTGAATTAATTTCATCCCCAGAGGAACATATATATTTTGCCATATAATTACCACCAGCCCAACCTAGAGCACATGCCAACCAGGTATTCAGGCCTCATTTTCCTCATGAATGCTTCTGAAGGCGTTTCTGCATTGTCAAAGTCAAGGCTCATATGAGGTTTCACTTCATTATACCATTTCACAAATGCGCCCAGCGTCTTGAACCTGTGCCTGTGTGAGGCATATGTGCCAAAGAATCTTTCAAGCTTGCCGTTTGTCTGTGGATGGTGATTTCGTGTCCTGACCTGCTGGATTCCGTTTCTTTTGAGCACTCTTTGGTATTCTGTTTCGCCCTCAACACCCTTTTGTCCAGCAGGCGAGCAGAATTGCGAGCCGTTGTCCGAGAGTATCTGAATTATCGGGCCATAGGGCTTTGCAGTCCTTATAGCTTGCTTGAGTACATTGACCGTATTGTCATCTGTCGCCTCGTCAAATTCGCCTGCTGCTAAAACAGCCCTGGAAGCGTCATCTTCATAGGCTATAGCTTTCTTTCCGCACGAACATTCATACCAATCAGTGTGCAGAAGCGAAAGCGAATGCTTTCGCTCGTAGCGTACCCACTTGCGCTGCTTCTTCTTTGCCTGCTCTTCTTTTGCATAACCAGATGACATGAGTATCCTATGTATCTTGTTATGCGATATATGGATTTGATGCTTTCGTTCTATGTATTTCTCGAGCATGCGCGCTCCGCAATGAAGGTGCCTATACGCTTCCTGCACAATGCGCATTTCGTCTTCGCTTGGTTCCGTCCGTTTCTTTCCCGGCTTTTGCAGTTTCGGCGAGCTGCCTGTCTTCCAGTAGATCTTGAATATCTGCTGCACTCGCCTGGTTGTTATGCCAAAATGCCTCGCTATCTGCTCGTTGGGTTCTTCCATGAGCTTCATTTTTATCATTCTTTGGATTTTCTTGTTGCTTAGCTTCCTCATTACAGCATTTTGGAAGGCGAAATTAAATCGGGACTCTACATTATGAATAGGATTCAATAAGTAGGCGGAAAAGTAATGCATAACGACACAGCAAAAAATCCTTCGTTTTAGCAGCGCTTATTTTTTCTTCCTGAGCTGCTTGCACGCGAAGCAAACATTGCTGCCTTTTGACCTGTCGACTAGTCTTATTTTCTTGCAGAGGGAGCACCGGCCTATCAATAGCTTCATCATGTCTGACCACACGACCGTAATCAAAGGCGAGAACGCAACCTGGCTTGTTTGATTCAACTGTGCTGCGCGGG
>CAYXOT010000102.1:0-3195 GCA_964466985.1 uncultured archaeon | reverse complement strand
GATAATTTGGATATTAGTTGGAATTGTTTTAATCAGTGCTTGTACTACACAAGAAACTGCTGAAGATTCTGACCAAGACATTCAAGTATCAAACGCAGAAATCCGAGAACAAGTCCAACCAGTTGCTGGGGAAACCACTCTGCCATCAATTCAAGAACCCGTTCAACCAGTTGAGGATAAAACCATTCCGCCATCCCCAGGACTGGGACAATTATGTTCTGGCGAGGAAGAATGCTTTTCTTTCTGCCAGAATAATCGTGGACAGTGCGAAGAATACTGCAATAACAATAATGAAAATGAAGTGTGCCGAAAACTTCAAATCAATGAAGCTGATGAAAGTAATATAATTCCTAGTTATCTTCCTTCGTGCGGTGATAAAACGGAATTTTTCACTGCTTATCCTCTTAAACCTTCAGATTTAGAATTCATTAGACCGCTTGGTTTTATAGGTGCTGCTCCAGAACATATTTATCCCACAGGCCATAATTATTTTTTCCTTAAAAGAGATTCCTCGGGCCATCCAATTGAAGTCCCAGTCTATTCTCCAGGGGATGTATGGATTACGAGAGTAAAGGAAATTAAAATGGAAAGACCGGTTCCTGACACCACGGATTATTCCATATTTTTCTCGCCATGTAGGGAGTTTGTCGGATTTTATTCCCACCTTGCAACAATTACTGAAAAAATAAAATCAGAAATTAAACCCCCTTTTAGATATTGCCAGGACGAGGAAATTGGTCGCTTTAAACTCAGGAGCTGTGAAAAGTATCTAGGAATAAAATTGAGTGCAGGAGAACTTATGGGAACTGTAGGGCAGCTTGAATGGCACTACTCTTTTGATTTAGGCGCATATGATATGAGAACTCCGGCATTAAATTATGCGGCTCCTTCAAGATATAAAGAAGGGCCAAAGCATATTGTATGTCCTTTGGACTATTTTAAGGGAGAGGTCAAAGATACACTCAAATCAAAACTTGGTGAGAATGATATTGTGAGGACGATAAAGCCTATTTGCGGCGAGGTGGAACAAGATGAGCCAGGCACAGCTCAAGGTGTTTGGTTTGTTAAAGATGCTGGAAGGTATGCTCGACCTGAACTTTCCCTTATTCATGATTTTATCGATCCAACGATAGGCGCATTTGCGTTCGGTTTCTTACCTGCTGAAAGCGGTTTATCTCCGGATGTTTTGCATTTCACTCTCAAAAATGAAGGTTTGGCCAATCGTGATTTCAAGGATGTTACTGATGATGGAAACATCTACTGTTATGATAGGCTGGTTAAGCAATGGAGCTATGATAAGAAACTAGAACAATTAATTATTCTTATACAACTTACCAGCCCTACAACCTTGCGAATCCAAGGGAAAGAATCAAATAGCTGTGGTAGTGGACCATGGGCATTCAGCTCTCACTACGCAGAGTTGGAGAGGTGAAAGATGAGAAAAAATGAGATTATTTTATCAAGTTTTATCTTTTTAGTTTTCCTCAGTGGCTGTGCTCCCACCGAACTGCTCTCTCCTGAAGAAAGTACCCCTAAGCCTGGAGTAGAGCCTTCATTGGAAATACCTACAGCAGAAAATGAATCGCCTACTGAACCGCATACTATCCCTCCAGAAGAAAGAAATGAACCTGAATCGATATCAGATGAAGAGCATATTGTTTCTATCCTAGAGCGAACCAAAGAAAACCTGAGAGCCAAGGGAATTGACTGTTCATTTGAAAACGACCATACCACCAAAAACAGTTTGGTGATTGATCCTTACCACAGCAATATACTCTATGTAGGTATAGAAGGAAAGGGCATCTACAAATCCGTTGATGGCGGAGGAACATGGAGCAAAAAATCGAAAGGCATCATCGCCTACCCTGATGAAATAAATATACGGCAATTATGCCCCCCCGATCCCAATAGAATTGTCATTGATCCCACTAATACCCAGCGGCTCTTGCTGTCACCGGGAGACATCTCCACCGGATATGTTGACTGGCCCTATGGTGAAACCGGTGGAATCTGGGAAAGTCTGGACGGAGCAGAATCATGGCATCAAATCCTGAAAGAAAACCTGAATGCTGCCGGCACTGCCTTAGCTATTGACCAGCAGAACCCTCTGGTAATTTATTACGGTGTCAATTCTGACCCGGCCACGTTTAAAGAAGCGCCGATACAAGAATCTTTAAACAAAAGAGGGGTGGTGTATAAAACAATGGATGGAGGAGATACCTGGAAGGAAATAGACACGGGAATGATTCCGGGGTTGCAAGCGAGCGGTATCTTTGTTGATCCTCAAAATTCCCAAAACATCATTCTGCTTACCCAGGCGCATTATCATGAGTATGGTGAAAATTATATCAAAGAAATCTTTTCGTATGAGCAATTTGGCCCCATGAAGTCTATCGATGGGGGAAAAACCTGGACAACATTAGCAGCTAATTTACCGGTTCCATTTCGAAATCCTTTCGACGGCGATGTGGCTGCTGCCAATTTCAATCATATAATCGTGAGGCCCTTTTTATTTGGCGAGGAATTCCCTCCAGAGGTCCAGCAGAAAAGCTTTTACTCCACAGACGGCGGAAACACGTTTAAGGAAACATCTACCTATATTAATATTGGGCGCTATAGTCTGCATGACCAAGAAGGGAATAATCTATTGGGATATGCTCCCTGGCATGCTGACGGAGATATAGTGGAGAGTAGGGATGCCGGAGCGACGTGGAAGCCCCTCGGCCAGGCAGCGGAGATAGATAATACTAAGGTTAAAGTTACCAATTTCGTATGGGATCCGAAAGATAAAAATGTGGTGTACATGACTGGGACACAGGGCTATGTATGGAAATCGGTGGATAGCGGGAAGAGCTGGACGGTAGTGCTGAGTTTGGAGAGGTTGTCAGAGTAGAGAAAAGATAAAATTCATCAATAGAAAAGTTAATATACACAATAATGATTAAATGTTGTTATGAAAAGACTGGTGATGCACTCTTTACTGGGTATAGAGATGAAGATTTTGTGACGCTTCGTCAGGAAGAAAATGAAAATAATTGAATACTTTCAACATCCCCTACTTCGTATTGCTATAAAGATACCTAAACTTTTTTAAACCAGCTTTATTTTTTTTCATACTATGTCCTTCACCACTATCTCTTTTTACAAATACACTCTTATTGATAATCCAGAAAACCTACGTGAATACTGTAAAGT
>CAYXOT010000101.1:0-3208 GCA_964466985.1 uncultured archaeon | reverse complement strand
TTGCAATCCCTGATAAATGTCATTGATTCACCTGCAACTTTCTTCTCTTCAACAATTTTGGCATAACCCAAATCGTCTGGTGACAAATCTTCCAGATTAGAAACTATTCTACCGCCTGTGGCTTTAGCCAGAGCTTCCATATCAGATTTCTTCGCTCTTCTGCATGCCATAATTTTCTTTTTCGCAAGATAATGCTGAGCAATATCATCAATTCCTTTCTGGCATACCAAAACAGTAGCGCCTGACGCAACAACCTTTTCAACCATGTCCTTCAGCATTTTCTGCTCCTGCTCGATGAAAGCCTGCATCTGGTCTGGGGATGTGATTCTAATCTCAGCATCAGTTTCAGTCTCTTTCACTTCCAAAGCAACATCCAATAAAGCTATCTTTGCATCATTGACAACCTTAGGCATTGCGGGATGCACAACTTCCTTATCAATAACTATGCCTCTCACAAGCTCTGTATCTTCCGAACTCCCGCCGTGTTTCTTTTCTCTTTTGATGTTATCCGAGTCGACAACGACTTTGCCGTCTCTGGTTTCTGCCACAGCCTTTACCGCATCAACGACAAGTTGCGCTAATCTAGGAGATGCTCGTTCGACAGATTTGCCAGACATTGCTGTCACAGCAATCTTATTCAAAACATCTGTATCATTAACAGAAACCGACTTTGCAATTTCGTCCATAACTTTCAATGCCTCTTCCTTGGCGATCTTGAAACCTTTTGTTATAACCGTGGGGTGGATTTCCTGCTCCAATAGTTCCTCAGCTTTCTTCAGCAATTCGCCTGCCAAAATTACTGCTGTAGTAGTGCCGTCGCCGACCTCCTCGTTCTGTGTCTTTGCGACCTCAACCATCATCTTTGCCGCAGGATGCTCGATTTCCATTTCCTCCAAAATTGTTACACCATCATTAGTAATGACTATATCTCCGATGGAGTCAACGAGCATCTTGTCCATGCCCTTTGGGCCGAGGGTGGTTCTTACAGCATCTGCCACTGCCTTGGCTGCGACTATGTTGTTTTTCTGGGCGTCTTTTCCAGTACTCCTCATAGCGCCTTCCGGCAGGATCAGTATTGGCTGACCTCCTAGATTTCCGACCATAGCTTGAACCATTCATTCACCATTTTAATAAGACTATTCTATATACCTACATACACATATTTAAATCTTTTGGTTTGGGGTTCTGTTGCGTTAACGGTGGATATGTAAGTTTGTTGCAATTAGGTTGATTAGAATCTTAGATTATATAGAACCTATGGTTTTTCTAATAAAAAGAATGGCACTAACAAAACGATCTTCTAAAATTGTTTATCTTAAGGTCGGCATTATATCAACAGAACCAAGTGGAGATACCTCATGGGTATATACTGTTTCACCATTATAAACAATTTCATTTCCCCTGAAAACGAAGCCAGTTGTCCTCATCATTGTAGTGATATAATCCAAAAGCAATTGTTTCGCATCGGGTGGTGCTGTTTGATTTTTTAGGCTCCATGAATCTGCTGCACCTCTCATTGTACTGTCAAACCTATATAAATCAAATGTGAGTTGTCTCATCTCAAGTGGCTCTAGCATAGTTCTAGTATTGATTTGTTTGCTTCCCAGTTGCTCTAAATCTGTAAAATATGCACATCCGTCTGATGCTACAACGATATCTTTTCCTAGAGGAGCATCAAGTAGTGGGTTGTATAAACTCTGATATACTCCAGTTCTACTATCAGCTGTTCTGAATGGTAAAGTCCAAATTGTCGCTAAATCATGCGCTAATCTCTCAAGGAATCCTCCGAAGACTTGTGGATCTCTTAACGATGGGTTAGCATGAAATAATTTGCCACCTTGAACACTAGTTTGTAAATTATAATTATAAAATGCGTCATTTATTGTACTTAGACGCATATTAGATGGTAATAAAGTAAATTCCTGACCTATTGTCCCTGTATAAGGCTTATAACGCTGCCCTTCAAGATCTCCTCGTTGAGCGCTGTTAATTCGTTCTAATAGATTTTCTGGAGCTTCAGCAACCATTATAGTGGGTGACACTTTCATACCATGTAATTCAAATCTTTGTGGGTCTACACCACCACTCATTTCTAGAGTATATGTAGCGATGTCAAGATTTTGTGCTCCCCATGGTCTATCATAAGTATCGAATCTATTCATAGTTAAATCATCCCATCCTTTTATCCGATTTCTTGCTCCACATCCCTTGACTCTGACTATATAGCCATGTCTGTGATCAGAAGTGCCGTAAAATCTCTCTGAACCAGGTAACATAGCACTTCTTCCAAAGTGATATACCTCACGCCCCTCCTTTAGACCTAATTCTCCGGCGAAGACTTCTGGAACTAGAAATTCAGGTGGAACTGAAGGAGAAAATAACGGGTTTGTTCTTGTATTTGCTGGTAACCCATAAAGACGTTCAACACTATCGAAAGCTATGTTTGAAGGATCGACACCCCCATTCCTATCAAAAATGATTAGTGGAGCGATCCCTTTGTCTGTTTCTTGTCTGTGGGATTTAATTGATTGTGTAATGTAACGGCCTAAGCCACTAAGCAATCCCATAATAATCACTACTTATATGTGACAATTATACCTTATAAAAATTTCTGTTGTAGAGTATATAGTTTCCAACTTTCTCCTTAGCTATGATAAATATTGCGATTATTGTCTCTTCAATTCTTTCTTAATCAACTCTTCTATTAACTCAGCAAGACTAATTCCTCTATCAATCGCAAGCTTCTTGGCCTGCTTCCACAGTTCTGGATCGACCGTCTGAACTAAAACTTAAATACTTATATCTTTTATATATATTTGAGATATATGTCTAAATTAACACAAAGAATGGAAAAGACTCTTGTATTACTGCCTAAGAAAGACGTGGATATGATAGAACAACTAATACATGAAGGCAGATACATAACAAAATCTGATTTCTTTAGAGCTGCAATCAAACAGCTGTTATACGGTGAAGAAAGGATGAAAAGATTCGAAGAACTTACTAAAGAATTACAGGAAACGATAAAAAGAAAAGGTATAAGCAAAAAATCTCTGGACGAATCTTTAGAAAAGACTGAACAGGAAACTAGAGAAAAGATGAAAAAACTATTAGCTGAGACTAGTTAAATAACTTTATGGAAAAACCAGAGATTCTATTAATAGACACGACAAATCTTTACTCTGCCATCATTTATCATGGTGTTGAG
>CAYXOT010000100.1:0-3235 GCA_964466985.1 uncultured archaeon | reverse complement strand
TTTAAAAAGTCGACGGATATACCTATTATATGATTCAAGATGAAATTGTTCCTTGTCCAATGTGTGATAAAGAGATTACGGTTAAAGTTAATAATCCAACTGGATTGGCCAAAGACACTACTTATTATGCTGTTGAAGATTGTTCTAATTGTAAAACTTCGTCAAATAAGATAGAGAAAATGCTCAATTTCACTACTAAAAGGACAAAAACGTCTGTAGAAAAGAGCTACATAAAAACCGACCCACGAGGATAATCATGTAGATGTTACCTTTTCCAAACAATATGACCGTTTATATCATTCTTTTCGTATACTTCCAATACTGCTTTACAGAATTTGAGTAGTTTCTCGTCATTCGTTGATTTAGCAAGGTCATAAAGCCGAATAAACATCCTTTTTCCGGTTTCAGTTTGTTTATAGTTTTTCTTTTGAAAGTTGTGTTGTGCACACAAAGTTTGTCCATTTTCTATCGTTGCTGTTCCGCCCAAATCTTTAGGTCTAATATGGTCGGCATGTATTTCTACACCATCCGTTTTACCTTTACCACAAATAACACATCTGTAATTGTCCCGCTTAAAAATAGCTTCCTTTTGTGCTTCAGTAAAATCTTCGAGTTCTTTATGTTCTATAAAATCAGGATCGTATTTGTAAATGCCTTTTGAAATTTTTATCAATTGACCTTCTTGAGAGAGTTTTCTTATAGCTCTATCAGGGTCTCTAAAAACTTTACCTGTGCGTTTCTTGTATTCTGTAACAACCCAGTCCACTATTTCAGGATGCTTAATAGCTCGTTTTGGGTGCTCCTTGAAATACTCCATGATTAAATTCGCTTGTTTTGTTTCTTCTGAATTTGTCATCTATGAATAATTTGATTCGATTGTTTAAAAGTTTAGCTTCGTCAATAAGACGTCTTTTGGCCAATTCGCAGTATTCTTTATCGATTTCAATGCCAATCGATTTTCTTTTGTTTAAGCTTGATGCAATTAAAGTAGTTCCGCTACCCATAAACGGGTCTAAAACCACATCGCCAACAAAGCTGAATAGTTTAATACACCTTCTCGGCAGTTCAATTGGAAATGGTGCTGGGTGACCAACCCTTTTTTTGCTTTCACCCGTGAATGTCCACAAGCCATTAGTCCATTCTACAAATTCTTCTTTGGTCATGTCGGATATGCGTTTGTTCTCTTTTTTCCAATGTTCTTTATAGAGAATAATGATTAGCTCTACTGGTGCAATTACATATGGTGCAGAAGCGCTTAACCAAGAGCCCCATGCTGTTCTTCGAGATATATTACCCTCATTCCAAATGATAGTAGAATGGTATTTGAAACCAATTTTTTTGGCGATAGTAGTCAAATCTGCTCCAACGCTTTGTTGTCCGCCTTTGTTAATGTCCAAAGGAACATTTAGGCACAATCGACCATCGTCTTTTAGCCAATCAAAGCATCGTGAAAGCCATTTTCTGCTAAACTCCAAATATTCAGAATAAAAAATTCTGTCATTATGCGAGTTATACTGTATATCAACATTATACGGTGGTGAAGTAACGATTAAATCGATGTTGTTGTTTTCAATCTCGTTAGTGGTAAAAACATCATCATTAATTATTTTCAAATCATTATGGGTAAAGAATATTTTGTCTTTCATATTTTCACTTTTTACTTTTCAATATTAATTCTATTTGTTTGCTTTTGGTAGTTATATCTATCTCATCGTTTTCTTTCAGTCCCAACAAATCAAGGATATCTTTAGGTAGTATTATACCGATAGAATTTCCAAGTTTCCTAACTTCCGCTTTCATAATTGTTTCTCCAAACTCCGCTTAACCAACGGTTCATTCAATATGCTCTTGCGAAATATACAACTTCCTTGCCTTCTTTGTTGCAATAAACGCACTTTGTTGCCTTTTCCTTTTTGAATGGGATTATCCTTATCGTGGCTCCGGTTTCATTCTTCACCTGCTCTTCGCAATGATTTTCTCCGCACCACGACGCCCTTACAAACCCGCCTTTTCCCACACTTTTCTTAAACTCCTCATAATTCTTAACAGATGCCAATGATTTCTCCAAATTCTTTTTGGACTTTTCATAAAGATTTTTTTGAATCGAATCAAGCAGAGCAGCAACTTTCTTGACAGCATCACTTTCTTTGACTGTGAGCTTTTCATTGGTGTCCCTCCGCACCATTACAACCTGCTTGTTTTTGATGTCTCTAGGACCAATTTCGACTCTCAACGGAATTCCTTTCAGTTCCCATTCATTGAATTTCCATCCCGGTGTGTAACCTTCTCTGTCATCAATAATCACACTCAATTCATTTTTTTCCAGCTTGGCTTTCAAGTCTTGGGCTTTCTTCAAAACATTTTTCTTCTCGCCCGGTTTGTAGTATATAGGCACCATCACAATCTGAGTAGGCGCAATCTTTGGAGGCAGTACCAATCCTTTATCATCCCCATGCGCCATTATCAATCCGCCAATCAATCTGGTGGATATGCCCCATGAGGTTGTCCAGACGTACTGTTCCTTTCCATTCCTGTCCAAGAATTTTATTTCAAAAGGTCTGGAGAAATTCTGTCCTAAATTATGCGATGTCCCCACCTGTAACGCTTTACCATCAGGCATCATGCTTTCCAATGTTGTCGTATATAATGCACCTGCAAATTTTTCCAACTCGCTTTTTTTACCTACTAAAACAGGAACAGCTAGATAGTTTTCTATAACGTCTTGATACTCTTTCAGGATATACATTACCTCCCTATCAGCATCTTCTTTCGTTTCATGCGCAGTGTGTCCTTCTTGCCACAAAAATTCACTTGTCCTAATAAAAGGTTTGGTTGATTTTATTTCAGCTCGCAGGATATTGCACCACTGGTTTAACAACATCGGAAGATCCCTCCAGCTTCTAATCCATTTCGAATAAAATGTGTAGATTATAGTTTCGGATGTGGGTCTTACTGCTAGCCTTTCCCCGAGTTTATTATCGCCAGAATGGGTTACAAAAAAGCACTCTGGAACAAATCCTTCAAAATGTTCGGCTTCTTTTCGCAACAAGCTCTCAGGAATCAATAGAGGGAAATATGCATTCTTATGCCCCGTTTTCTTTATTTTCTCATCAAATGTGTTTTGTATCTTCTCCCATATTGCATATGCTGTAGGCTTGAATGCTATCGTCCCCTGTGTAATTCCATAATCTGCCAAATCAGCCTTCTGAACCACTTGAGTGTACCACTCCGAAAA
>CAYXOT010000099.1:0-3275 GCA_964466985.1 uncultured archaeon | reverse complement strand
CTATAGGAATCATGTCTTTTACCCATGTAGATATGGTATTTGGTGATGCACCAAATGTTTGAGCCACTTTGTATACATTACCTAATTTTTTATACAATTTTCTCGCTTTCAATCTATGATGTACATCGTGCGTAAATTTAAACCATTTGCTTTTACTATATTTCGGGATTATATCTCCAACCCATATATTAATGGTAGAAGCATCTACTTTGGTAATTTTAGCTACTTTGTGAATAGAACCAATTCTTTTATAGAGTTCTCGTGCCCGACTCTTAACAGAGTTTGGATATCTTATTTTACCTGATTGCCTTCTTTTGTATGGAATTAGATCATTACAATATTTCGACACAGATTTTCTATTAATGTCAAGCGCTTTTGCAGTCTTGTGTATACTCTTCAGACTTTTGTAAGTTGATCTTATGCGACTAATAAGTTCTTTATTTTTCCAATATATGACCACTTTTATTACTATCAATTTATTTCTAGACAATAATTAGTTAACCTAGTATATAAAGTTATCGGAGGTTCATTTCCCACATGTTTATAAAAGAAAGTAATCTAAGATTCTCCTGAGCTATATACGACAAAATAAACTCGATTTTAGTCAGAAATTCTTTTTTCCCCCTTTCCCGACCAATTATATGTGGGAGAAAAGTTTCTTGAGATATTTTGAAGTATTATCTATCCTATTTGCTAATCGCTTCAATCGCTTTATCTTTACTAGGTACACCAACGAACATTAACCTATTATTTATTATTATACTAGGAACACTCATAATGCTGTACTTTGATACAAGATTTTGCCCTTCCGGCGACATTGCATCTATCTCCTCATAGTCGAACTTATACTGCTTCTTCAAGTCTTTGAACAAAATTTTTGCTGAGGGACAATAAACGCATTGTTTGGTGTATACTAGCTGGACTTTAACCATTTCATAACCTCTTTAACAATTTTAATTATTGGGTAAAATATAACTTGTCTTTAAGCTCTTAAAAGCATTTTAACTCATTTCGGGAAATAAATCGCATTCTTTGTTATCTGCAGATTGCAGCTTTTATGCGTTGAGCACCAGTTCTGACATTTTTGTGCTGTATCTTTATCCCTGTAACCGAAACCACAAATTTCGCACTTGTGAATCTTCGCACCGTCTGCCAAAGTCTCCCCAACCATAATTAATATCTTCTCCACACTCACTTTAAGTTTATGTTTAACTCTTGAAATTGATTTATAAACTAAGAATATTTAGTTCTGAGATGTGTTGCATGGTCAAATAAAGCTGGCATCTGCGTTCTTAAATAAAGATCACTAGTAGTAGCATATATTAGACCGTGACCTAAAAGAAGGTTACGAGACATTTGGACAAAGTTATAGCGACCGCGCCAAATCTTATCTCTGGATGATAGCCCTTCGATATCTCTTAAGTATTCTACTATAGTCATTTCCTTGTACGTGCGAGTAGGATCAATAAGTTTTCCACGTGATACTAGTAGAAAAGCCCATTTATACATAGCAGGAAGCTGGTCTTCACCGCGCCTAACAAAAAATCTAGGATATTGCTTTAGTATTTTAAAAGCCTCTTGGTTCTTAGCTTCTTCATCATCAACTATCGGAGCTGAAAAAACCTGATCATCTTCAACTAGTTTATCGCTAACTTTAAATCCTACATCCTTTTTTTGATTTTGAGTTACTTCAGAGTTTTTATGAATCAAGACATAATTGCCAGCAGAAGCTTTTCTTATCTCACCTATCACATCTTCCAATACCAACGCCTCAAGAAAGGTTAAACAGTTCACTGGACCGTCATCTGGAGGTTTGGGTTTAATCGCATATACAGGTAATCTTTCATGGACATTGAAAGCTTCCACAGTGTCTAGTATATCCGTATCACCAGAGACAACATACGAAGCTAGTCCCCTTTCCCCGCGTGCTATTGCATGTTTGACAACCTGAATATCAGTACGACTAATAAATGGTGGTGGTGTTTCGTAGCGGTCAGGATGCTCTTCATAATCCTTATAAACTCGTCCTCTTCGACTTTTATCCTTCCACATTTGAATTACTCTTTCATCAAGTTCTTGTGGCAATCCGAGTTGCAGTCTGACATTTTCAGGCGTTAAATCATTTACCAAACTTGTAGTTATCAACGGATTTCCGTATCTGTCGGGCCTCTTAGCTAGGCCATGTAGCTCATCAGCTACTCCAGGAAGCAAAATTAAAAAATATGGATAAACTTTATACAATTCTACCATAGCGTTAATTGACCATAACCTCCATTGAAAGAGATACTCAACAATAGCTGACGTATCCAATATTACAGCATTCCTATTACTGTCCCAAAATCTGTCTTCCTCTCCTGATCGCAATGTTTTATCAAAAACTTCTGAAAGTGAGCTGTAAGTTTTCTTCGGTTGTAGAGTAAACACCATAATTTACTGTTTGACTATAAAGTTATTAACTTTTAGACAACGCTTCTGATAGCAACAACTATTAAGCAATTTATAAAACAAATTCCATATTAAAATAAATGGCCATAGAAACTGAAATTCTAATCAAGCTTCTGTTGTCTGCTGGATTGGGGGCTCTAATTGGGGCAGAACGTCAACTGCACAAAAAACCCGCAGGCCTGAGGACGCATTCACTGGTTGCTTTGGGCACATGCTTATTCACAATAATGGGCTCAATTTTAGTTGGCGAAACTGATGACGGTCTTTCGCGAGTCCTTCAAGGAGTTATAACCGGCATCGGTTTCCTCGGCGCAGGAATCATATTCCAAGCCAGGGATAGGGTGAAGGGATTGACAACTGCGGCTGAAATTTGGAGCTTGTCAGCTGTCGGCATTCTTGTGGGTTTGGGCGATTTTATGACAGCAATAATAGCAACTATTCTAATCTTGATCATTCTTGTACCGTTCAAATGGTTTGAAAAGGGAATGGAAAAATAATTGACGGATTCTATCGAAGGAAAGGGGGCTTGTATTCGGCTACAAAAGCATTATTTTCTTTCAGTATAGGTAATTTAGCCGGATTTGAAATTGGATCACCGGACGATCCTTTAATATAACATACAAGACCATTGTAATGGACATTGTTCTGTATCGTAAACCAATTTATATTGCCACCTAAATATAGTCCCAATTCTCTCAGCTTCTCGTAAATTTTCATTACAAGTCCTGGATCTTCAGGATACACTTCATCTGGTCTCCATCTCAACATAGGTCCATTTTTCCGTTTCTCGATAAGAGATAGTGTTCGCTGGAAAATATGATAAACTGTAC
>CAYXOT010000098.1:525-3282 GCA_964466985.1 uncultured archaeon | reverse complement strand
GCAAATTCAAAATTCTTTTTTGATATTTTGCTGTTTTTTGCATTAGTTTTCCCATCGCTTTAACAAGCTTTGGCGGTAGTCTGTTCAACTCACCGATAAACCTAACTTTAACTTGGTATTTTTCCAGAAAGTTACCTTCCTCTTTTTCCCATTTGTCAAGATAATGATAGAAAATTTTGAAAAGTTCGTCCAATTCTCTTTTAGATCTTTTGAGATTTTCAGTTGAAAGAGTGTAAACAGAAACTTCACGTATTTTCAACTTCATACAGTATTCGAGAATTTATTCAAGGTTTCTTATACCTTCCCAATGACCTTCCCATGGTACCATTCCTTTTTCTCTGGCCCATCGACGATTACCATCGATTATAATGCCTAAATGTTGTGGAACTTGGGTATTGTTCATAATCATCAATTATAAGTTAATTATTTAAAATTATGTTTAGAGTATACAAATGCCCTCATAGCTCAACCTGGAATCAGAGCGGCTCCGTCCTAGATTATGGACTAAGGAGAAGGTTGTGGGTTCAAATCCCATTGGGGGCACTTATCGCTTGAGTTTCATATATGCGAGAGTCAGACTGGCTGTATACCAAGCCGAAATTAAAGCAGTTAGAAAATAATATACCAAAGACGCGAAAAAAGAACTAGGCACGTTAAATATAAAATTAAAGATTACTAACGGGACAATGGCCAGCCCCATAACCAGCATCAGACCGAAAACTCTCCACCAGTTACTTCTGGTTACTTTCCAGCTCTTCTTCAAGGATTCTACTATCCTAGCATTGTCTATCATGATGGCAAATTCGTAGAAGGCCAACTTTATTGCTATGAAAATCCCGGGAATTACCAATAGAATAAAACCGGCCAGTGCTATAACACCCATCAAAATACCAGATAAAATCAAGCCAATTAGTCTTTCTAGTGTAACTTGGGTAGCATTCTCGAAGGAAATCCTCTTTTTAGTTGCTGCAGCATAGGATATTCTGATGGCTAGTCCGTAAAGGAAAATACTCATAACCGTACCCAAAAGATTAAGAACGACAATAGAAAAGTCGAATCTTCCGGCATTATTGAATGAAATTAATTGCAGGAAATAGCTTATTGCACTTGCTATAAGGAGCGGTGCTATTATAACCGGCCTCTTTTTGACAAGGTTGAAACCTTCAGAAAGTGTCTTGAATACTGGTAGTTTCATTGGAAATCTAACACCAATTTAAATTTTAAAGATAAAATAACTTTATGCCGTTGGAATTTTTCTTTGGTGTTGCTCTTTTAGTAGTTGTGGTGTACATAATATTCAGAATTATAGGAAATATCACGTTAGGTGCTCTTCTTGTTTTGGCTGTATTCTTGGCGAGTTACCTGCTTGTCGGCTCTTTCCCTAGCTTAGGAGATGTACCTGTTATAGGTAACTTCATACCAACTACCGGCAAAGCTATTGCAGTAATAAAAGATTTTTCATACAGTATGGATGTGATAGGAGTTTCGACTAGTTCAAGTGACAATTTACTGATAACCGTAGCAAATACAGGTCAGTTAGAGATATCAAACTTCACTACTTATGTCGACAACCAACAAGTGGATATACTCAATAATAAAGATTCTTTGAACTCTGGTGATGTTGTTGTTTTTGAGTTGAATTGGAAAGAAGCTTTTGAAAGAATATTAGTAAAATCAGATCAGACTGAAGCTGCATATGAAAAACCGACTTAATTTAGTTTCTTCTTCTCAGAACTCGGCAAACTATTCATCTTTAATCATGCCGCCCATCTATCTTCATCGAATTGGAAGCTAAAGCAATATTTTATAGTAAGTTTAAATAGAATCTATAGGAGATTGAATGAAGACCAGATTTACTTTATTTTCTATACTTCTGTTTTTTTCAATTTTAGCCACTGCAGTTACAGCTGTTCCTTTCACGCCTACTGTAAGTCCTGACGGGATGAATGGCGGACAGACTAGCCAGTTGTTGAATTTTTCTGTCCAGAATAGCGGAAGTGTGAATATTACACAGGTTAACATAACACTACCTTCTAGTTTCACTTTTACTGGTTCATCAGGTACAACAACCACAAGCTCGTATACAGCTTCTACATCAACACCGTCATGGATTAACACTTCTTCAATTGGTCTTGTGGGCAATGGTGCAACACAAAGTTTCTGGATATTTGCCAACACACCATCGGCAACAGGTAGCTACAGCTTTAACTTAACCACTTTAGATGCTAATGGTGTGTTTAATTCCAGCAATGTCACAGTCACTATTTTTGACACGCTTGCACCCACATATTCAAGCAACACAACATCGCCAGCAACCAATAGCTCTTATGCTGCGGGTCAGGTTTACTGGTTTAATGTCACTTGGTCCGATGGTGTCGGTATTTCAAAAGTTCTTCTAGAGCATAATATTACGGGCAGTAGTTCAATCCATAACGAAACCATGAGCAACTCCAGCAGTGTTTACTATTTCAACGTTACAGATCTTGCTGCTGGCATATATCTTTGGAGAATTTATTCCAACGACACGAACAATACATTCAATTCCACATCGCAGTTGTCGTATGTAATCAGGCAGGCAAGTAATACTTTGAATGTTTATTTGAACGGGAGCTTGAACAATAACATCACGTCCATCAATAACACCGCTGTCAACGTAACGGTGAATGCTTCTTGCAATCAGACAAACTGCAATATATCGGTTTCTAGAGACGGCACAACAATCGCTTCGATGAAGCCAAATCCATTTTTCATTGATGA
>CAYXOT010000098.1:0-515 GCA_964466985.1 uncultured archaeon | reverse complement strand
ACGTTGCTACTGTACCTAGTTATTCGACGTCAACGTTAAATCTCCCACCGAGTTATTCGAATACAACAGTAGGTTCGTTGAATATAACATTTGACAGCAATCCGGCTCTTTCGGACATAAAAATCCAAGGGGACTGGTCAGGTACCATCACCAACTACAGCATGACAAACAATACTGGAACCAGTTATTATTACAATATAACTTTTCCGGCTGGGACACATACATGGAGGATATACGGAATTTATAACAACCACTCGTTTAATCTGACAGGATCGAACACCTTCACAATTAACAAAGCTGCACCAAATCTTATATTGAGCATAACTCCACAGTGGACATTGGACACGCCTGTACAGACAAATGTAAGTTGTAGTGTTAGTTTGACGGGATTGACCGCAAATCTGTATAGAAATGGGTCGTCTATTACCAACCCCGATGTCCAGTCATTTACTGCAGGTAGTGTATATGAATATCTTTGCAACAATACAGTAAACCAGAATTACACGAATGATACT
>CAYXOT010000097.1:0-3311 GCA_964466985.1 uncultured archaeon | reverse complement strand
CCGGCAGGCAATCATCCCTATGACAGCGAGATTGATGTCGCCATCACACCGGGGCTTGGGTTTACGACGGGCGGTTACCGTTTGGGGTATGGCCGGGGCTACTACGATCAATGGTTTGCCGCACACAGGACTACAAAAAAAATCGCACTTGCCTATGAAGCGCAGGTGATCGATGAGATACCTGTCAGTGAAAACGATATTCCGGTGGATATGATCGTGACTGAAAGACGTGTAATAAATATCTGACTTTCAGAATGCGTCATTGCAAGACCTGACACCGCTCATGCGTTCTCGTAGTATATTTAACTTATAAGATGTAGAAATAATATGTCTGCGAAAGTATGAGCCAGCGAATTTCAGGCAACCGGCCGACACAGAACAATACCAGATTTTTGCTTATAGGAAAGCGGTATGTACAATGATCTGAAACGGTAATACCAATTGTCGGTAAAAATGCAAGAGCTTGTTATTGAGACCAGTTAAGCACAAGAGAGAATTATAATGTTTTTCAGAACACGGATGTGTTCCAATATAAAAAAGCGCCTTTTCGCAAAGGCGAATACATTGCTTGCCGGGCCCTGGGTTGGAGAGTTTGGTTGGGAGATTTTTTGCTGGCAAGGATATCTCCGCGCGCGCAGCAGGGAGTTTGAAAGAGTAATAATTTCATCACGGCCGGAAATGGAGCCGCTGTATACTGATTTTTGCCATGAGTTTATACCGTTTATCTGCAACGAACCCGGGGATTCGAGATATAAGAATCCGTGCTACAAACATTGTCCCGATATTTCGGATCAAAGGGACTTTAAGGAATATATAAGTGGAAAGTTTGATATTGGATACAATTTACACAATCCGCCCCTCAGCTCAAAGGCCTTCTTGCAACAGGAGTTTTGCAAATATGGGAAATATAATTCTTCCTTGGCGCACGATGTAGTTTTACATATAAGACAAACAAACAAAAAAAACAGTGCGCAAAGGGACGGATGGGATTCAGATGAATGGTATAGATTTGTGGATAATCTGCAACGAAAAGTCACTTGTAACATATGTTGTATTGGCGATATTAATGCTTCCGGTTCGCTGGATGGCTGTGTTGATATGCGTGGGCTTTCTTTGAGTGAATTGTTTGATCTTTTGGCCAGCAGCCGGGCGATTGTGGGGCCAAGTTCAGGCCCGATGCATTTGGGCGCTCTTTGTGGCTGCCCCCAGGTTGTATGGAGTGGTCAACGGGCAAATCAATATAAATACGAAAAGTACTGGAATCCTTTTTCAGTTCCCGTCAAATATATTCATGATCCCGACTGGAAACCATGCATTGATCCCGTCGTGAAGTTTACATTAGAGATTTTGGGGGCATGAAAATAATTTTATTCGGTTTACGAAGAAGTGGCACAACGCTGTCTTTTAATATCTTTCGGCAATGTAGTAATCTGCTTTGTTTTTATGAGCCCCTGCACCCCAATCTGGTGTCGACCGAAGGTGTTTCATGTATCAATGAAGACAAGAAAAATGTTTACATGGAATATAAGCCATTTTATGCGGAACTTTTAAAATATCATGAAGGCTTTGGCGCGCCCAAATATAGTGTCGCTGAAGAATTAGTGGTTAACAATCTCACAAATCGTCATTTTGCCTATCTGGATTTTCTTTTTGCACGTGCGGCTAATGTTTTAATCCAGCCGGTCAGATTAAATTATCAACTTCATCAGTTACAGGCGAGATATCCGGATGCTTGTTTTGTGTGGGTCATAAGACAGCCGGATGGATTCATCAATTCGGTATTGAAGTACAGACCCGATTTGTTTGGATATAGAGACGCCTGTCTCCCGGGGAATTATGCTATCGACAGTTGCAAGAAGAATTTTATATTCAGAATGATGAGAGGATGGGGAGCATTTGATGATCCATGGTCGCAGATAGCTGCGGCCAACCACATTGTCCAATGCAGGCCATATTTGCAAAAGTTCATAACCTCTTATACATGGCTCAAGCTGCTGGCTTTATGGTATGACCATTACTGGTTTGTAATGGATTTTATAAGGAAGAACCGGGACAAATGCTTTTTGTTTTCATACGATAAAGCCTGCGTTTCTGAAAATTATATCAGGGAAATAATGTCATCCATGGGTATGAGATATGAAACCTCTGGCCTAAGTGCTTTGGTTGATGCTGGCCTGCTGAAAAGGCATAAAGAGTCAAGGATTGATATTGCGGAAGGAGAAATGCTGATACAGAAGGAATTCAGATCGTTTGACGTTGATCTTGATCTTTCTTATCGTCACTTCATTTCGTCATGAGTTCTAATAAAGATAAAGCAGCTCCATAATAACGGAAACCACGTGGGGTTTACAAAAAAAATATTAAAACACGAAATAGCGGGATTTAATCCGCGTTCTTATGTGCAATATTATCGCTCAGGAATACGTATATCAAAACCGCCGGTGTTTATCGTTGGTTGCAGCCATAGCGGGACAACGCTTATGCGGCATTTACTGGGTATCCACCCCAATATATACGCTGTACCTTATGAAAGTCATATATTTTGCCGCTCTGCAATTAAAATCCATGTCGCTGATATCATTTGGTCTTTCACAGCCGTATCCCATGGAAAAACATGCTGGGTGGAAAAAACACCAGCACATATTAACCATATGGACAGGATATTTAAGTATTACCCAGAATCAAAAGTATTACTGTTAATACGTGATGGGCGGGATGTGTCTATATCACTATGTAAACGATGGGGCGATTTTGAAAGATCGGTCCGGTGCTGGGTACAAAATAACAAGGCGGGAGAACCTTATTGGACCCATCCTCAGGTAATGAAGTTATATTATGAACAATTAGTGTCAGATTTTGAAAACCAGATAAAGGTGGCTTGTGATTTTATTGGGGAAACCTGCGACAGTATGCTGTTGAGTTTTGCTCAAGCAAATCCAGTTGTAAATTCTCAAGATGAGATAATGGGACAAAATCGCGCGCAGCCAAGGGAGTTTCGAGACAAACAAATCATGAGAGGTCTATATGATGCCAGTGGACGGTGGACTTCACAAATGTCGGAAAAGGAAAAAGAGATTTTTAAAAAAATGGCGGGCAATATGCTCATTAAATATGGCTATGCTGAAGACATGAATTGGTAAATCAACAATCTCCAGACAAGGCTGGCGATTCACATTTGCTGCCATTTGAGTGAAGGGTATTTCTGCCTAGAACCTATCTCAAAATTAAAATTATCCTCCCCCTTGAAGGGGGAGGGCCGGGGTGGGGGTAAAAAGTCAACAAGGAATTCAGTAGGTTGCCCAACCGGACAT
>CAYXOT010000096.1:0-3313 GCA_964466985.1 uncultured archaeon | reverse complement strand
ACCATATAAGAATCAAAGCTGTTACAGCAAACACGAGGGCTATCACAATTCTTAATGTCTCGCCGAATGTTCCTTTTCCCATGATCAACCACCCTGCAAATTTTGCGATAGCTTGTACACAGACAAAAGAACCAACATAGCTATCGCCAATAAAACAATGAACCATAATATGAACTCATTGATGGCGCCCTTCCGCATAATTCTATTTTGGATTTCAGACTATTAACTTCTCTATCGATATGACTGAAGTGAACAGATAATATGTGAGCATCAACGTAACGAAATACACAATGCAACTGTAGAGCAGAAGCTTCGATATTGTCAATCTTTTCATCAGGCTTTCCTCTCCGTTTGTTAGGGTGCTTAATGTAATCGCGATTATGGTAACGATTTCGACAAGGTATATGCCGACGATAAGCTGAAAACCGTGAATTGGTATGATGGCGTTGAGATTGACTATTGAGGATATAACACCTGTACCAACACCACCAGCAGGACCCAGCGCAGAACCTATGCTTGAATATACCGATGTCAGAGCTTCGCCCAAGGAAATCAGAAGTCTAGTCATTATAGCGGCTATAGTAACTACAACACCCGCACTCAATGGAGCAAGAATAACGCTTTGAATGCCCATGGTCGATGTCACCTCTTCGAGCATTTGTTTCAAATCTTCATCTACCGCGTGCATGTCCTTCAGATATTTAGAAATAATCACCATCGATTTTGATGCGCTCTGCATCCCCTTCTTTGAAGTTTCCACGATGACATGCATTGCAGATTCTACGATGGAGGATGGGTAGTAGTTAATTGCCCCGTATCTCTTGTCGAAAATTGCATTTTCAAAAGTCATACCGAATGCTTCTATGTTATACAGTATTTTATCGAAAAACTGAGATATCTTAAAATTTTTGATGTCTTCCTTTATTCTTCTCAATGCAGTTTCCAAAGGAGCCCCGCGAAGCACCATGCTTCCTAGTTGAAAAAGCGATTCTGCGAATTCGTTTTCTATATCGAATATCTCACGTCTGATTTTTAGTTTTCTCTTGACCGACAGGTAAGTGTAGGCTATAAAACCAGCGAATATGCCACCAGTAATCAATGTCGAAAAGAAAAGAAGACTTGAACTGAAGACCCCCCTTTCACCGACAATGTTTATCATGCCTAAAGCAATAAATGGCAAAGATACTAGCAATGGGATTGTGTAAGGTTTCTCGTAAAACTTTACCGTGACGAATTCAGGATGCTTGCTGAGATCTGGCTGGTGCAAACTGTAAGGTCTTTTTTCCAGATAGCTGTTCATGAAAAGAAAAACTATTAGCGGCAGGAAAAAATCATAGCCTAACGCGAGAAAAATCGGTTGGATTAGTTCTGGCAGAAACAGACTAACTATAGGGAAGAAAACCAAACCTATTATAGGCAAAAGAATCCCCAGCGCGTTCAGAATTGTAACAGGTTCTTTCAACTGGCGGGCATAAAGGCGCATTCTTTCCTTTGTTCCATCCAACATAACAGAAACTGCTTCATCAAGAAATCTTTCTCTTTTTTCCTGAGATTCGGCACCAGAATTTTTAATCAGGTATATGGACTCTGCGAATTCCTTGCTGTCTCGTTTCCATTTCTCAATGAAGTAATCCAACGCATCTTCAATCTTGTCGTATTTTCGTGTGTACACCTTCCACAACAGTTCACGCAAATCAATTGACAACGCACCTTTGAGGTTTTTTGATGCAAACTTTATGGCGTTTTCCAAATTAGGCGACAGATGCATTGATATGCTCATGTATATTGTGGCGAGCACCATCTCCGAGGATGCGTTGATTCTGAAAACGGTAGCATAATGGTTGGGGTATGTGACGGTAAAATAGAAAGCTATTGCAGCCAGAAACAGAGAGAAAATAATCGACGATACTGTAAAAGAATTCAGTATAACTAACGCGACTAAAGAAACGACGAAAACTGCTAGTATTGAAAGAAGGGCAAATGAAAATGCGCCTTTTGGCGTTATATTGAGATGGGAGAATACGATAGACTCGGAATATTTCTGTCTCAACCCTTTTGTCGGCTCCAGAGGTAAAATTTTTTCGGATATACCGCACAGTCTCTCATAAAAAGTCCGCTTTTTAGCTAGTTGCTCCTCGCTAAGGAATTTTTCATATTCTCGCGAAATTACAGGCATTAATTAGAATTTAGTTTGTGGAGCATTAAACTTACAACTTACTTTTCACAATGTGTATTTCCAGATACAGCTTTCCATGTAGGAATTATAGTAGAGCAATATTTACCGCATTCTTTTTTATCTGCGAATTTGTCGCTTCCGCATTTTTCTGTCATCTTAGTCCACACATCTTCAGTTTGTGTTGCACAATATTCCAGTTTTCTGGCAGTACATTCAGCTTCTGTTCCAATACTAGTTCCCTTACCTCCAGAAGTAACGAACCAATATGCAAGAACTGCGACTACTATAACACCGATTATCAGTGCTATGATATAAGGCACGGGCATTGCTGCTTTTCTCATAAATATAATTGATTTAAGATATAGAAAAACCTAGATCATTGCACAGTGTTTTTAACTCAACGTCAGTTTTTCCACTTTGAGGACAATCACCAAGTATGTCTCTAGATGTGCTACCTGAATTTTGTCTTTGTGTACAATATGAAAATAATTTTCCTTGGCAGTCTGCACTTAATCCACTACTACTTGTTTTTCCTGACTGGATTACAGCCCAATAGCCGATAATACTTATAATAACTACTCCTAATACAAGTGCAATAACATATGGGATAGCTACTGCTTTCATATATTATTTTTGTTATTCGATAGATAAATTACGGACAACAATATCGACTGCCAGTAGGCGTACTGCCGTAATCTATTCTTCCTCCAGTACATGACGGGCTTTCCGCCTTACATCCCAATCTTGTCATACAAAAATCTTTCATTTGAATAGTGTCTTCTGACCCAGAACAAACTTCTTTTATATTAGATGGTTTTAACCCAAACCCCGAATTTCTCCATGCTGCACATAAGCTGTCACATTCAGAACCTTTTCCTTTTCCGATTGTCTTACCTCCTTGCGCAATAAACCAATAACCTAAAATCCCAACTACTATTACACCAAGTATCAATGCGATCACATAAGGTATAGCTACCGCTTTTTTCATAATCTTATTTTGTTTTTATTCAACTAATCCTTTTCTTAAACCATTCCGACCATTTGTCGTAAATCATCTTTGAGTCCAATGCGCCAACCTCCTGACGGACCTGCTCCGAAATCAGATGGAACATTGCATTCGATTCGACAATATAATCA